>JALVEE010000366.1 GCA_027008645.1 Saprospiraceae bacterium | reverse complement strand
ACTCGCCTCCCAGCCTCCTAAAGGAGGTGCATCAACCCGCACTTTATCAATGCCTTGAAATTGCGTGTGGATTTCCCCTTTAGGGGATTAAGGGGCAAGTGTTGCAGAACTGTCCAGCCCTGCCCCATCCTCTACTCCACCACAAACTTAATAGCTTTCCTCTCTTTACCGGTTTTTATATAATAAACTCCCGAAGCTAAGCTTGAAACATCAATTTTTCCGCTTGTTTGCCCGGCACTAACTACCTTACCCAATTTATCATAGATATAATAATCAGTGTTTGAATTAAGAGCTGTAACATTCAAGAAATCATTTGTGGGATTTGGAAAAACACTTATATTATTATCTTTTTTCAATTCAACAGAAACTACATTTGAGTATTTATTATTTCCATCAAAATCAATTTGATTTAAGCGGTAATAATTGATTTTTTTAGGGCTTTTGTCCGTAAATTCATAGTTAATTTCCCCTCTTGAATCTCCCTGTCCATCAACAAAACCGATTACTTCCCATTCTTTTCCATCCTTACTTCTTTGTATTTCAAATCCCTTATTATTTGTTTCAGAAGCCGTAGTCCAGTTTAATCTAATAGAACCATTATCTTCTTTTGCAGTGAATGATTTAAGCTCTATTGGAAACCATAAATCATCGAATGTAGCCCAACTAGGTTCCTTACTATCTCCTGCTCCTGAATCACCTAATCGAGCATCCACACCATTTGCTGAATTTTTAGTCACTGAACCTCCGTTTTCATCAAAATGAAACAAAACAGCAGTATTTGCATCAGTTAAATAAAGAGTATCATTTTTATCAGTATGAAGATTTCCAATTGATTCCGCTACATTTTTCAATCTTACTTCATCTATTTTACCTTTAAAATAATGACCACTTGCTCCATCATCACCGATATAAAGATTACGATTATTCTCATCTTTTAAAGGATATGCGCTTTTATCAAGAGCAGTAACATCAACACCATCTACAAATAACTTAAGTGAAGTTGGTGTATCAGCTGTGTTGCGAATAATAGCTATATGATGCCAAAGATTGTCATGAGGTAAAGCATTATTTGTCGAATGATAAAAAGCCCAAGTACTAGCTCCGTGTTTAACACCGAAAGAAAGTCGGTTATTTGACCCTAAATAAACCCTAAACAGTTCAAATCTTTGTATAATTCTTCCATAGGCAGCTGCACTTTGATCAATTTTAACCCACGCTTCTATTGTATAATTCGAAGCTCCATCCAATAAACCCAATGTAGAATCATCTGCATATCTTACATAATCATTACTCCCATCAAACTTAAGAGTACTAACATTATATTGTGCATAAGCACTACCTGCCATACTTATTAGCACAATCAATATTCCAAATAATTTAATCAATTCTTTTTTCATAAATTTATAGTTTTGGTTGTTAAAATCTATTTTTTATTTATCCCATCCTCCATTGGAAGTATTTACACCGTCTGCATTACTTACACCACCAAATGAGTAAATCGGTTCGCTTAGAATCAAAAGTTCTCTTCCTGGAACGGGAAAATGCAATAATGTTCCCTCTTGTAAATAGTCTCTACGCCTCATATCAAAAAATGCAATACCAAATCCCGTCTGAATAAGCTCAATATCTCTTTCATAAAATATTGCTTCCAATACATCTTCTTTTGTCGCAGATGCAGGCAAGGGAGCTAATTTTCCAATAGTAGTTCTGGTTCCTGCATTTATTATGCTTATCGCTTCATCCAAATTTCCTAACATAGCATTTGCTTCTGCCTTGATTAGATTATTTTCAGCCAATGTGAAAGGCTCAACATCCCCACCGTTTTTATCTTCGGAGTCATATGTATATCTTGAAAATTCATAATTGGAATAGTGGACATACCCTCTTTCCGGTTTCATATTATTTGATGAAGTAAAGGAAAAATAAAGTCCCAACCTTTCATCATCAGAAGATGCTGCCGGAGGATTGATTCCTGTTTCAGGAAATCTTGATGGATAAGTGGGATCCATCAAATTAATTATTCTGCAATCGATTCTAGCCCAACCTTCTCTTGATGTAGTATAATGCCTATAAAAACAATACCATTTGGTATTATCCATATGCACTACAAGGGGATTCTTTATTCCATTATTAGCGTATTCAAGAACTTTTGCCCAATCGGTTTCACTATTTTGTTGCTTGTTTCTGGCTTTATAAACCAAAAATCTGGCTATAAAAGAATTTGCAAGCTCTATCAATTCATCTTCATCATACTCTTTACCATTTATCCAAGTGTCAGGAATTTTAAAATGCGCTTTATCGCTAATAGCTATTGATTTTTGAAGACTTACAATCGCAGAGTCAATCACCTCGCTATAAGGCTGGAAAGTACTTGCTTCAGGATCCGGAGTATTTTCTGTAACAATCATCGCTTTGTCATAAACCAATCCCAAATACCCCAGAGTAATTCCTTGAACAAAATAACTATAAGCTATTACCATTTTGGTATCTTTTCCATTGTAACCAAATTTCATTCCTTCATTTGCTTTTTTCAAAACTTGATTCATTGTATTCAATGTGCCATACATATCGGAATAATATCTAGAGAATATATTAGCATAAGTATAAGAAACATCATTATTAAATGGTTTTCTAGGCTCATATGACAAATCATACATACCGCTATTTAACCATGAACATGTACCTTGATCTGCTGCGACCCACATAGCCATCCGTGGAGATAAACTTGAATTCATGGCCATAAACCAATTGAAAAAACCATCTGAAGCAATATTCATCACATCAGCAGGATCGCTATAAGCTTTTTCTCTATCGGGATTGTTTGGATTTTCTACATCCAAATCTTTATGACAAGAACTTGGCAATATCAACAATGTAGAAAAAAACAAAACATTTATTAAAAATATATATTTAGATTTCATTATTATTTATTTTAATATTAAAAAACAAGCTTGATAGAACCTGAATAAGTTCTAAAATTGGGATAGCCAAAATTATCAAATGGATAAGCGTCAGAACCGTAAGCTACTTCAGGGTCATATCCGGTATATTTTGTCCAAGTAAAAGCATTTCTTACTTGCACACCAAATCTAATGGATTTTGCTAATTTTCCTAGACCGTTCAAAGTATAAGCTAAGGATAATTCTCTAAGTTTTATATATGAACCATCTTCTACGAAATGAGAATTTATCCCTGTACCTTTATACAATGTGCCATAATAATCAATTGATTTCTTTTTGTCATCAGGTTTATCAAATTGATCTATTTCTATAGCTGCGTTATCCCTAAATGCGTATTGCCTTGTAAAATTGTATATATCTCCTCCGTTTTTCCAACTGAACAAAAATCCAAGACTAATATTATTATAACTGATAGAATTATTTAACGATAGATTGAAATTGGGATTTCCATCGCCAATAGCTATTTTGTCTTCGACACCATCATTATTAGCATCAAGAATTATAGGGATTTCTTGCCTTGTTCCTTCGGTTCCTTTTGGTATAACATATCCATCGGAATTAACTTCAAAATCATCTATGGATTTTCCCTCAGGTAATTGGTTTTTCATTTGATCCAAAGACCTAACCCAATCGGTACCATATATTACACCAAAAGATTCGCCCGGTGCGATATAAAAAGCTTTTTTTGGTCCTGTGAAATACGCAGGAATACTTAAATCTTCTACTTTTTGTGCTATTTTATCAAAAGAAAGATTTGCTGTCCAAGATAAATGATTAGTACTAAGTACCTGTGTTTCTAAACTCAGTTCAAGAGATTTACTGGTAAGAGTACCAACATTTGTCCATTTGTAAGGAGCACCTATATGGGATGCCTGAGGGGCTAACTGGAACGCATCAGTTGTTTTGGAACTTGCATAAGTCGCCTCCAAAGAAAATATTTTAAGAAAATTCAAATTCATTCCAAATTCCAATTCCTTGGTATTGGATGGTTTTAAGAATTTATTACCTTCTGTATATGGTACCGGAACATTCCCATTTTTAACTAATAATACTTCATATTGAGAGCTAAATCTCGGTCTTAATCCAGCTGTTCCAAGAGCAACTCTGAATTTTAATTCTTCTATTCCCGGAAGTCTAAAATCTTCTGTTACCCTATATCCTAAAGAAACCCGGTAATAAGGATTCCATCTCTCCTCCGAACCAAATAGTGAAGAACCATCGATTCGATACAGAGCGGAAAACAAATATTTGTCTTTATAGCTTAAGTCATAGATGCCAAAATAATCAATAGTGACGATTTTTGTTTGCTCGGAAAACAATGATGCTTGTAACGGATCAACATTATTAAAGTTTGGTATATCTTTTATCGTAAAACCTTTTGAAAAAATAGGCATACTTTCATAATCGGATTTTTCATAAAGATAGCTCAATTTAACTTTGTTGGTAAAATCATTTATTTTTTTATTGAAATGCAATGTGAATTGTAAATCTTGAGATAAATCATTTAAATTCCTTTTGTACAAAGCACCGCCGGATCTTTCGATTTTTTTCAAAAACTGCAAATATCTTTTTGGAGTAATTGTTGTCCAATATTTATTGCGATATTCATATGCGTACTTTGCTTCGGCTTTCATCCAATCCGTGATATAATACTTAAACTTAACATTTCCAATTATACTTATTCTATTGGCTGTTTTATCCCTGTTTGCCAAAGGATATAATGGATTTTCAACCAAACCGACTTTCCAAGGATCAGGGGTCAATAAATAATCAGTACTATCAGGATTTTTTGCAAATAAATCAACATCAGGAGAAAGAAATAACAAATCTTGGAAAGTTCCATAAGATCCGGGGTTTTTTGAAACGGCTTTCATCAAAAGATTTGATATGGATATTGTAGCTTTATCCGAAACATGCTGATCCATATTAAATTTCAAGTTATTTCTTTGATAACCATCTGTGAAATTTATAATTCCTTCTTGTCTATTATTTTCAAAAGACAACAAATAATTTGATTTCAAACTATTTCCCGTTATTCCAATGTACTCCGTATGATATTGCCCTTTTTTAAAAAATGCTTCTTGATGATTATGAACTTGTGCATATGGTTGATCTGCATAACCATTATCGGTAACAATTCTGCTTCCACTTATCTTCTTTCCATTATAATAATAGACGCCGGCATACTTTGTGTAATCATAATCTTCCCAGTCATCAACCAGTTTGTAAGGTTGATGAGTGGCTACAGGTAAAAATTTTGATATCTTTTGAAATCCGTACTCAGATCGTACTGTAACTTGCGCATGTCCTTCTTTATTTTTCTTACCTCTTTTCGAGACCATCACTATTACCCCATTTCCCGCTTCCGATCCGTACAGCGCAGATGCAGCAGCACCCTTTACTATCTCATATGATTCAATATCGTCGAGGTTAATATCTGCCATATTGGTATGGATTCTATTACCATCCAAAATTATCAATGGCTTGTTTTTAGAATCCAAAGAAGTTGCCCCTCTTAATCTTAAGGTTGCTCCACTCCCCGGCAAACCATTTGCAACAACTACATTTAATCCGGCAACTTTACCTTGTAGTGCGTTGGCTGCGGAAGATGCATGAACATCCTTCATCGCAGATGCATCCACACGTTCTACACTAATAGTAAGATTCTTTTTTGGAGTCGCCGCTGCGACACCGGAAATAACTACCTCTTCCAAACCAAATGCATCACTTTCCATTTTTATTAATAATTCTTTCTGATCTCCAATTTCTACTTCAGTAGTTTTCATTCCAATATACGAAAAAACCAAAACCTTGTCTTCATCAGAAATCTCCAAAGAAAAATTGCCATCAATATCTGTAATTGTCCCTTTGGAAGTACCTTTAACCATCACTCCAACACCGATAAGAGGAGAATTGTCTGATTTGTCCAAGACTTGCCCTTTTATCGTTCTGGTTGAACTTTGTTGTAAAATATTTTTTGTTCTAATATTTGCATTGGTTGGTGAAATAATCATCACAAGAAATGCAAATAATAACATCTGTTTTAGCATTATTTGAAATTTCATATGTTTACTTTTTATTTTCTATTTTTGTCATATGAACCACCGGTGATTAAAACAATCATTTCTCTTGAAGTTCTATGATTATTTTAATCATGTCAATTTCATATGTTTTTTTTAATGTTATCAATCTATTTTAACTAACTTAGTAAAATAATACTTTGTACCTTTTGATATCTTTATAATATAAATTCCTCTTTTCATATTTTCTGTAAAAATAACACTGTTTTGATTAATATTCTCATCTCTATAAACCTTACCATCAACAGAATACAAAACAATCCTTGTCTTTCCCTTGGTTTCAATATTAA
>JALVEE010000365.1 GCA_027008645.1 Saprospiraceae bacterium | reverse complement strand
TTTGGGGTCAGGTGTTCTGAGGTTAATAGCTAATCCCAAAAGCTATACTCTTTTTCGCTCCCCCTCTCCTTTTTTATCCTCACCCTAACCCTCTCCTTTTAAGAAAGCTTATCATATTTTTTGAAAATAAAGTAAAAGGAGAGGGAATAAGGCGCTTAGTCGTGTGGGATAGCTCTTTTAGGTAAGTGTTTATGATTGAGCTGTTGAATCTTTCCAAAAGGTTAATAGCTAATCCCAAAGTCCAAGTACACTGACTCTCCCCTTCTCCTTTTAAAATGAAATTCAAAAAAAGGGGAACTCAATAAAAGGAGAAGGGGTCGGGGGATGAGGTTGAAAAGGAGAAAGAATATCTCCTCCGATAACTAATGCTTATCAACCAGCTTGATGAAGATGATAAACTGCATATATTCTCTGTTATCGATGCCTTTATCGCTAAAAGGAAGATTCAGGCTATTTTGTAAATTAAGAAACCCTCTGATTTCTCAGAGGCTTTCTTATTTGCTATTTCTCAAAAACACCCGAACATTCCTTACTTATCCGTTCATAATAATAATTAAGGTCTGAACTTATCGTTAGGCGTAAATTACCAAATGGTCGTTTGTCTATATGATATCCTGTACTCATCTTAGAATTCTCATCAAGTGGGTTTTTATAATAAAATCTTATAATCGCATTTGTTCTTTCTCGAGTAATTTCGGCTTTTCCTACTCCAAAATATCTGTTTTTATAACTACCATTGCAAATAAATAATGTATCATTAATTTTAGGTCCATAGGTTCCACTGTCTTCAAAATAATTTCGAATAACGTAAATACCATTCAATTCAGAAATATTATATTTTCGATCCCCTAAAAAGTCACATGATGAGAACATCAACAAAGTCATCAATAACGTAAAATAAATTAATTGTTTCAATTTCATCATTAGCGTAAATTTTTATCATAAATAGATGTAGGTGTACGAAAAAACAAATATGTCTGATAGGTATTTGTTTTTTGCAACCCACCAGATGCATTTCCAGTACTTCTTTTATAGTTGGTTACATTAAATAATCCAAATCCTTTATAATAAAAGGAATTTCTCGTTTTAGCATCGCTTACAACAGACAAGGTTTTATCACCTAACTGAACAAATTGATAATCAAATGACCCTACCATCTGCATCCAATCATCCGTAGATGTTGCCAATAGATCCATTAATCCAAATTTCATCTCATCATCTGAGTTACCCGTGTTCTTATAATTATTAAAAGCAGCTTTAAACAAGTAGTGACTATTGATCTCTTTTATAGAAGGATGATCGCTCCCAAAAAAGCTATATTCAGGTCCAGTTCCGGATTTCCACTCTTCAAAAACATCCATCATATCTACATCGTTGCTTCTGGTCTGACCTTGAAGCAGCCTTCTTCCATTTCTTAAATAACCACTATTGCCTTCTTGGTCACGCACCTCAGTAATTTGAGGGGCACCACCCACGGCATCATGATGATAAAAATCCACCCCAATATCATCCCCCTTGTTCGATACTTTTTGCCAGTTTCCTTCCTTGTCTTTTTCATATTCTCCATCAATACTTTTGCCAGTCGGATCAGTATGCCTCACCGGATTATTCAAGGTATAATTATACGGATTCCACCCTGGATACTTATCAGCTAGCGGGTCAACACTTAAAAACCTCTGCTTTCAGAAGTCGTAGGCATACTTTTATGACTATTTCAACCCAAAGATAATACAAATATATTAATAATCTATAGAACTTTTGGTTTGGGAAACAACTTTAGCTTATCAATGAACTGGAGGAGGAAGAAAAAAATATCCTCCTCAAACTCATTGAAACCTTTGTCTCTAAAAAACGATTTAAAGAGTATTTGCAGAAAAATATCGCTGCGCTTTAGAGCATAAAAAGACCACTCAATGAGCGGCTTTTATAGTTAATCTATACTTCCAAACTTTGATTCTTTCAATTTTAGAATATTGTTTGAGCGTTCAAAAATTAATGTTCCTTTCATTAAAAAATCCCTCTGACATTCATCTGTTCTCTTAGAATAAAATAGTTCAACTTCAATAAATCCCCGTTTCTCTTGCATAGATAATATAATAATATCTATAAATCGACCGGAATTAATATCTATCATCACCTTGTCTTCAACTCTAACATAATATCTCTCATATCCACATTTTATTTTTCCAAAGTGATTAGATAAATCAATTACGCGAATAAGATTATTATTCTTAAAATCAGATATATGACCAGCTACGTGTTCCTCTTTAAAAATACTCGTTAACAACTCACAATTATCTTGAATAAATATATTGCTTTTAGGAGAACAACCATATAAAATTAAAAATATAAATATATACTTCATTTGTTATTTTTTTCTGGTAATGTTGGAACAACTGACTTATCTATCTTTTCAGGATGCATTTCAATTAATTTATTATTATAAGGACTAATTAATTTACCAGTTGTTTTCAATGTTCGTACATCCATTAATTGATTAATATTATCTGGTTCTAATGGAACACCGTAAGCTTCCGCCTCAAATTTATGTCCCATCTTCTGTTTCATAATCGGCTCCACCTGTTCCATAATGAGTATACTCGTGGAACAACGTTGATATTACGCCCATTAATGAAGCTTCTTTAATATCGTCTGACAACTTAGTATTGGCAAAAGCTTTCTCAAATCTATTTAGCATATCTGAATCCAATGTAATTTGAAATTCTCCGTTTCGTTGCTTACCATCATAATGCCCAGCCGCTACAAAGTTTTCACTTCCCAATTTATCAATGTTAATAGTTGGTCCATTTCCCCATTGAAGATCATTAGCGATAGTTTTTCTATCAAATCCACCATTATTCATTAGAGAATTCATTATTGCATCACTCTTTAAAACTTCTGTAATATTATTTTTGAGATAACTAGCAAAAGCGGGATACTTTTTAATAAAAGCAGCTGGGAATTTAAAACCTCCGTCCACATCAATATTCGCTACAGGGTTATTTCCTGCATAAATGTAAGGACTCTCATTCGGATATTTATCCGCTAGTGGGTCAACACCTAAAAACCTCCCAATCCTCGGATCATACCACCTCGCTCCATAGTCATATAGCCCGATGCCAAAATCTTCAATGAACTCTTTACCGTTGTAGCGGTACTTATTCTTAACATCTTGGGGAGCAAAAAAGTTCCCTTTTTCTATCCTCACCCTGACCCTCTCCTTTTAAGAAAGCTTATCATATTTTTTGAAATAAAGTAAAAGGAGAGGGAATAAGGTGCTTGGTCGTATGGGATAGCTCTTTTAGGTAAGTGTTTATGATTGAGCTGTTGAATCTTTCCAAAAGGTTAATAGCCAGCCCCAAAAGCTATACTCTTTTTCACTCCCCTTCTCCTTTTTTATCCTCACCCTAACCCTCTCCTTTTAAGAAAGCTTATCATATTTTTTGAAATAAAGTAAAAGGAGAGGGAATAAGGTCCTTAGTCGTGTGGGATAGCTCTTATAAGTAAGTGTTTATGATTAAACTGTAGTATCTTTCCAGAAAACAAATAGCTAATCCCAAAGTCCAAGCACTTTCACTCTCCCCTTCTCCTTTCAAAATAATATTCAAAAATTAGTGAAAACTCAATAAAAGGAGAAGGGGTCGGGGGATGAGGTTGAAAAGGAGAAAGAATATCTCCTCCGTCAACTAATGCTTATCAACCAGCTTGATGAAGATAAAAAAAATGCCCTCCTCAAAATCATTAAATCTATACTTACTAAAAAGCGTATGAAAGATTTGCTCGATGGCAAGGTTAAGTTTCTAAATTAAAAAAGCCTCGCAGCGATGCAAGGCTTCATTTATATTTGTATGTACAGCCTGCTCCGAATAGAGGCTTTTTGAAAAAAATATCAATGCCTTGTAACCTATTTCAATTTACATCCCCTATTATATTCGAGATTGTACAACGTTGTAAAAAAAAGTAAAAAAAGCCATTACAATATATGCTATAACACCTATATCAACTTTATCAAACTTTTTATTTGATTCTTCTCTCATCAAAGCCTCATTCCTTTCCCTTCGTTTAAAAAAGAATATAAGACTAACAAGAAGTACTAATCCCCCAGGAACCAACAATTTTGCTATTCCATCTGGAAAATCCAATATGGTTTTTCTCTCAACAAATAAAATCAATCCCCACACATAAAAAACAATAAACATTGTAAAAGCAAAACTAGTATAGAAAAACAACATAAATGAGTCTTGTTCTTTAATAACTTTATTGTAGAACCAATATATTCGGATAAGCACTCTGTTAAAAAACTTTTTCATAATTCAATAAGTTTATAGATTATTGTGGAGTACTTAATAAGCCATCCTTTCCTCCTTGCTTTTTTAATACATACTCCTGGAATACATTTGTATTTGTAATTGCTCTTCCAAATTCCCAGCCTAAACCAAAAGCAACACCATAAATACCACCAAATGTAGTAATTGTATTTGCAGCACTTTCTCCAATTAATTGATTATTCGACATGTTACCACTCATATAACTATATCCAATTGCAGCATAATTATAAAATCCAAAAGCAATTCCACCTACTTTCAAAGGTCTTGCAATAGATTTAGCTTCATTAATAGATCCTGTGTATTGATTTCCATAGAATGGACGTGCTTTACCTGCTGCTGCAGATTGAGAATAAAATTTACCATTTTTTCCCATCCAAATTCCTAATCCCAAACGTCCACTGTGTTTCAACTCCCCTACAGTAGTCAATATTCCAGAAGCTGCAGAAGCATAACTACTATACATTATTGATGACCTACTTGCTGATATTGTCACTGTTCCTAACATATTATCCACTTCTTGAGTTGTTCCATCAGAATTATACTGAACACCCATTCCTGTACTCTCATTTATCCCGAATCCACTTTTTCCTAAATAATATGCTTTTATCCCTAAATTATCAAGGTCTGCCTGACTCTTTACATTTTCGTCATATACGACATTACCTTCACTATCTTCATACCAATCCTCCGCTTCCATCCCATCTGGATCCACCAACCTCACCGGATTATTATGCACATAGTGGTACGGATTCCACCCCGGATATTTATCAGCTAGTGGGTCAACACTTAAAAATCCCTACTCACCTTTTTTCAACTATCTACTTCATTTCCTTACATCATTACACACTTCAAAAAGCAACAAAAGACGGCTTTCCATCTCGATACAAAGATACGGATTTTCTAACTTTTTTCTTTCATTTGAACTTTTCAATTGAAAAAGTTTAGGGTTTTGCTCTTGGGTTCAGTAACGGCGGACAGCATATATACGCTTGGACATTGGCGTTTATTAAAAGAAAAAAACGAACCAAAGTGGAAAGACCCAGTCCTTTACTTTGATGCGTTTGACGACCATAGGTCGTAACGAGTAACCTCACGTGTGCCGCTAGCGGGGCTTCCTTTTTCATCTCTGCGTTCTGTCACCACTATGACTTGCATGCGTAGTGAGCGTAGAGGATTTAAGCAACATGCTTAAACCATCCATTCCATGTTCTTGTACGCTTCTTCTATCGCCATGTTAATTCAAAAAAACAGCAAATAAGACAAACAAAATTAACCCAATGAATACTAAAATGGTAGACACCTTGAGTGTTTTTTTATCTATTTCAGATAAATAATCTTTATTTGAATTGATTACATTTTTTTCTCGACGTAATTTTCCCTTCATTACTTTCAATAAAAAATAACTGTAAATTATAAAACCTGTGCCAATTAAAACATATACTATACATAGATATAGATTCATAATTTATTCTTTACATTCTTCATTACAGGAATTTGTGTCATTAGTATTTAATGGTCCGTAATTTCTAAGAGCTTCAATCTGATTCAAAATTTCTGTTTGTTGGTCATTACTAAGCTCTCCAAATTGACTTGAAATTAAATTTATTAACTCTTGTCCTGCACTTTTTAAATCACCTCCTGAAAATCTTGCTATTTCAGAAGTATAAGAAATGTCAGCATAGCCAAAGAAACCAATTGCCCCTCCTAATTGAGGAATTGCTCCTGTTCCACCACCACCATTGTCTCCCTCACCAGTAGGAAGTCCAAGTAAATCTCCTTCATTTTTTTCTGTTGAGATTGATATATTACCTTCTACTCCAAGTTGAGGTCCGCCCAATGGACTAACTCCAACTACAGCACCAAAATTTAGACCATAGCCTAATAAGCCATCAATATCATCAACACCAAAATTAACACCGACTTCTGCACCTGCACCTGCAAATGCACCAAATCCTGCACCAGCACTTTCAGTATGATAAACCAACACATTAGCTTTTGCATCAATAGCAACACCTACAGCTGCAGACGCAGTCGGTCCCGGTATAACACTTCCACTTAAACCTACCCTACCAGCTACTTGAAAAAATACTGCTTGCAACCCCCAAAGATCGATATGCGCAATAGGGCTGTTTTCTGCATAATTAAAGACATTCACGTGCGGAAACTTATCAGCTAGCGGATCAACACCTAAAAACATCTGCTTTCAGAAGTCATAGTGATGATTTAATTACTATTCAGATACAAAGATAAAAAAGAAAATCTATGGTCTATATAATAATAGATAAATTGCTAAATTCCCTAAAACTGATAAAGAACGCATTCTCTATACTCTTGATGCTATGATCAAATATATACAGCTTAAAAATATCTCAGCATAGTAAGTAAAAAAGCCTCGCTTACGCAAGATTTTCATGTTTCATTCCTTTATAACAGTTACAAACTGCTATTTTCAGTGGAATCTTTTCTTAAAAGACTTATCTCGCCCAAAGGCTTAAAAATAATTACTTCGCAATTGGATGATTGATTTATAATAATCGGACAGTCATCATCAATTTCAATAAATTTATCCCAATTTAGTTTAAACTCTCTCCAACTACTTTCTATACTTAAAACTTCACTTAAACAAAAATAAATACGATCTTCGTCTCTCCAACCCAAAACACTATTTAATATCTTACTAACCAATTCATATTTACCTGTGTTATAAGAATCTAACCAATCGCCTATATTGTATTTTTCATTTCTAACAAGCCAACTATCATCTTCAAGTTTGAAATATGAGTTAGCAGATTTATCTATGTTTTTAATCCATATTGTTTTAGCTTCATTATTCGTTAGTAGATAGATAGTATTCATAGAACTTAATCCTTGAAATATTTCTGATATGTCCGAATTCAAAATTGGTATTTTTGCCATTACTATTATTTAAATTCATTATAGAATATATGCCCATATGATTTACCATCTTTCAACTTTATGTGTTGTGAATCATTCCTCGTATCTATTTCTCTAATGTTGGATTGATTATGAACTTCATAAATTTGAATAACAGAAAAATATTTAGTATTTATTCAGTACATATTGATGCTCATTTGATATAGTTCCTTTCCATTAAATTTATATGGAGTTTTATAGTCTGACGAAGCAGCGTTCTGCTCTGCCAAAACTCTCTATATGGCAAATATAGTAAAAATCCCTATTTCTATCCTCACCCTGCCCCTCTCCTTTTAAAAAAGTTTTTCCTATTTTTAAAAACAAAGTAAAAGGAGAGGGGAGATGGCGCTTAGACAGTTGGAACAACTCTTGTAGGTATGTGATCATGATTGAACTTTATAATCTTTCCAAAAGATTAATAGCTAATCCTAAAAGATCAAGCACACTCACTCTCCCCTTCTCCTTTTAAGTGGAATTCAAAAAAAAAGAAAAACTTAAAAAAAGGAGAAGGGGTCGGGGGATGAGGTTGAAAAGAAGAAGGGATATAGTGCTTGGCCATTTGAACAGCTCTTGTAGATAAGCGTTTATGATTATCGATTAAGCAATAGAATCTTTCCAAAAGACTAAAAGCTCCTCCCAAAGTCCAAGCACCCTCACTCTCCCCTTCTCCTTTTAAGTGAAATTCAAGATAAAGGAAAAACTCAATAAAAGGAGAAGGGGCTGGGGGTTGAGGTTGAAAAGAAGAAGGGAGATGGCGCTTAGACAGTTGGAACAACTCTTGTAGGTATATGATCATGATTGAACTTTATAATCTTTCCAAAAGACTAAAAGCTCCTCCCAAAGTCCAAGCACCCTCACTCTCCCCTTCTCCTTTTAAGTGGAATTCAAAAAAAAAGAAAAACTTAATAAAAGGAGAAGGGGTCGGGGGTTGAGGTTGAAAAGAAGAAGGGATATAGTGCTTGGCCATTTGAACAGCCTATTATAGGTAAGTGTTTATGATTAATGATTAAGCAATAGGGGCTTTCCAAAAGACTAAAAGCTCCTCCCAGGCGCATTTCATTTTTTCGCGTTGCGGGTTGATTCTCCTTTAGGAGTCAGAGGCAAAGAATGGGAAAAGCGAAAAAATGAAATACACCTTGTAGATGTAAGGAATCGAAATACGCAGATATATATTATTATATTTCAAGTGTTTTGTAACGCAACAGCTGTATAAAGATAGAAGCAAACGTCACCCCAAATTTGGATTATTAATTTATTTGTCATTTTGAACATAACACATATGTTTTCAAGAATAAATCCATATACCTAAATTAAAGTGGTGAATAATTCGGGTTAAGTTATAAATAAGATAATATTCTGAAACACAATTTTACTTTACAAACTCTCCAAGGCTTGCTTCATGTCCCAAATCAAATCATCAGGATTTTCAACTCCTACCGATAGTCTTACAAGATTGTCCGTAATATTAAGATAAACTTTTTCTTCAGGATCAACACCGGCATGAGTCATTGTAGCAGGATGTTGAATAAGAGATTCCGTACTACCAAGGCTAACAGCAAGTTTTGGTATAACAGTATTATCTATAAATTTGAATGCCTCTTTTTCTCCTCCTTTCACGTAAATAGAAATCATAGCACCAGGAGAAAGACACATTCTATCATAGATATCTTTTTGTATAGTCCCTTCTTCCAAATTTCCAAGATAGGAAACTCTTTCAATTTTAGGATGATTATTTAGAAATGCAACAAGCTTTTGTGCATTATCAGCTTGTTTTTCCATCCTTATTTTCAATGTTTCCAAACTTCTCATCAATAACCATCCCGTCCATGGTCCCGCCATATTACCTAAGAAACTTCTAAGCTCCTTTACCCTTGCCATCAAGTGTTTTTTCCCCGAAACTGCACCCGCAATTACATCACTATGCCCACCAATATACTTAGTCGCACTATACACCACAAGATCCGCACCATGTTTCATTGGATGCTGGAATACCGGTCCGAGATATGTATTATCTACTACCAAAGGAATTTCGTTTTCTCCGCTTGCAAAATGATCACGCACTTCCCGTAGCATTTCGATGTCCATAAGGGTATTTGTAGGATTTCCGGGAGTCTCGGCATATACTACTTTCAATCTATCGGCATAACCGGATTCATTCACAATCCTAATCAAATCCTCTTTGGTGTCATCCGCGGTAAAACTAATAACCTTTATGCCAAATTTTGTCAATATATGATACATAAAATGACTTGTTCCCCCATATACAGGATTGCTGAAAAGCAATAAATCTCCCGGAGCTAAAAACTCCAACATAACAGTAGAGATAGCAGACATACCGCTTTCAAAAACAGCACACTCATCCGCACCATCCCAAACTGCTAACCTCTCTTCCAATATCTGCAAATCAGGATTGTTAAGCCGGCTATAAATCAAACCCAATTTCTCTCCCGCCTCGGCTTCTCTTAATCCATAAGCAAGCTCAAAAAAAGCCTTTCCCTCTGCAGCGGTTTTAAACGCAAAAGTTGAAGTTTGGAATATCGGACATTTTACGGCTCCTTCCGACCAAAAAGGATTGTAGCCAAGTGATGTCATTTGGGTCTCCGGATGGATTTTGTGATCTGTTTTTTTCATAATCAATGGATTTTTTTTATAATAATTCAGCGTAAAGGTATAAATTTCTATAATACATTAGATATTTTAGAAAATATTACTATTTTTACCACACCATTTAGTTATTTCTTCTTTTTTCACTCAATTAATTAGATATAATGGAATATTTTTCTGATAATATTACCCTTGATGAAATCGATAAAGGAATTATAGAACTGCTCCAAGAAGACGCAAAATATACAAATAAAGAAATAGCAGGCAAGTTGGGGCTGTCAATAACTCCTATCTATGAACGGATAAAAAGATTAAAAAGAAAAGGTGTTATAAAAAAAATGGTCACTATCATAGACCATAAAAAAGTTGGAATCACAATCCAAGCATTTTGTACAGTGTCTTTAAAAGAGCATACATTGGACTACATCAATATATTTCAAGAGAAAATCAATGAATTGGATGAGGTACAATCTTGCTATCATATAGCAGGTCAATACGACTACCTGCTTAGTATTTATGCCAGAAATATGGATGAATATCAAAAATTTATTACAACAAAACTCGCAGCAATAGATAATATCACTCATGTACAAAGCTCATTTGTGATGAAAGAAATAAAAAAAGACTTTAGAATTAGACTTTGAAAGCTCGTATTTAATTATTTTCGCTGAAGAACAAAAACTATTTATCGTATAAATATCGCTATTATTAAAATATTCCATAATAGAAAACCGGTTAGTAAACATTTACTATAATTTTTTGTTATATTAGAAAGGATAATTTTACCGGCGACATGGTTATAACACAAGTATTATCATAAAATACCAAAGAAATGAAATTCACATCAAGGCAAACAGATATTATAAATGCAGCAACAGAATTAATTGGGGAAAATGGTGTCCAAAGACTTACAACTAAGAGTCTTGCCGCCAGAATAGGCTTTTCAGAACCGGCTCTATACCGGCATTTTAAGGACAAAAACGAAATCCTAAGATCTCTATTGCTCCATTTTAAAGGAACAATGGGTGAGGGCTTAAAACGGATTATTTATAGCGATAAAACAGGATTAGACAAACTATCAGATATTGTTTCATATCAGTTTGATTTTTTTGTTAAATTTCCTGCCGTGATAATGGTAATCTTTTCTGAAACGAGTTTTCAAAACAATAAAAATCTTTCAAGAACTGTAAAATCGATTTTGGACGATAAGAGAAAAATAATACATGATATCGTAAAATCAGGTCAGAAAGACGGAAGCATTAGAGATGACCTCGATTTTGAACAAATATCAAACATCGTCATGGGGAGTATGAGGGTTACGGTATTGAATTGGAGGCTCAGTGATTATAATTTTGATTTGCTTGCCGAATCAAAAAAATTAATCAATACTATTGAAAAGATACTAAGTCCCGATTAGTATCAATTCAAGAGTAATAGTTCGAGCAAGTCGAAGTTGTTTTTGTATAGAACAAAGCATAAAATTTTTAATCCGGATTATTCATGCTTTTAGCTTTATTAAGCATTTCCTTTAATTGCAGGTAGTTTGAACACGTGATAAGAAATACTTGTGAATAATTCGGGTTAAGGAAAAAAGAACGAGTGCTTTGCACATAAATAGTATGCATGACTTGACACTATTACCTGCGAATACCTTAAATCATCATTTTCTTGTGTCATGATACACCAAAAGAGGTATTTTAGTATTTAAAACAAATTCTTTTGTGTGATTTGTATGTAAAATACCTTCCCAAAAGTTTCTTTGTTTTGTCGCGATTATCACCAAATCAGCATTTTTTTTCTCTATAAACAGATTCACCCCTTTTATAACGGAATCAGCTTCGATTTCATTTATAGTACAATCAACTTCTATATCTTCCGGCAAATTAATCTCAATCTTTTCATTCCCCTCTTTAATATGCACAAAATGCAATTTTGCATTATATCTTTTAGCAAATGTCATTATCTCACTTAAAACTTCATCACTCACACCATCTGGATCATATGCGTAAATAACATTTTCATATCCGTCA
The DNA here is from genome assembly GCA_027008645.1 of Saprospiraceae bacterium. Taxonomy (GTDB): domain Bacteria; phylum Bacteroidota; class Bacteroidia; order Chitinophagales; family Saprospiraceae; genus JADJGA01. Next base: position 7,753 of record JALVEE010000365.1, on the reverse strand, counting down.
AAACCGGTGTTGGGAGGGACTAACAATACCGGACAATGAGACTTCTCTGCAACTTCGGTAGAAACACTGCCAAACAACCTGCCAAACAAACCGGTAGCTCCCGTTGTCCCCATAATAATTATATCGTAATGGAAAGACAATTCAATAATTCTCTCTATGGCAAAACCTACCTCGACTTTACCATTAACCTCCAAATCAAAAATATTTGTGCCGGAAATCAATTCTTTCATTTTACTATCAAATATCTTTTCTACACCTGATGAAATATCTATAATTTCAGTTTGACTTGGGTCAAAAGCAGGATGATAAATATGAACCAAATCTACTTTGGATTCAGTCCTTCTGTACAAATCCAGTCCATACCTCAATGCATTTTTTGAAACATCTGAAAAATCCGTTGGAACTAATATTTTTCTCATAACTCTGTATTTTTTTGTTATAAAAATATCACAATCTCCAATCACTATCTTATATGCACCATTATACGAAAAAAAATCGACTTTTGCAAATAAATTAAAGGTTTTTTGCATTGCGGCTTGAATATCCTTAAGCTGCTCCCAATACTTTGGACAGCAGTCAGAGACAAAGAATGCTTGAAGCGACAAAAACGAATAGAGTACAATAGCTGATTATAAAGTTGAAACCACAATAAAATCATTAAATAATATTGGACAAAATAAGCAAAATCTCAATATTAGGCACAATATTTGTAAATATTTGAGCTAATATGAACTTTTATGTAAATAATATTGTATTTGTTTGTGTGTATGTAAAAAATGTCTGTTTTCGTGCAGGCACTGAATGTCGGATATTTGCTTCATAAATAGTTTTCCAAAAATTGCTATTTAGAAGTAAATTTGACGTTTGTGTTTTTTGTGTATTATATTAGACGAACATATCAATTTTACAAAAAAGATTCATAAATTTAACTGCAAAGTGCAGTTCAATTTGTATTAATATAATTAATTATAGAGAAGTAAAATCAAACTGAATGAGACAGCTGAAAATTACCAAATCAATTACAAATAGGGAAAGTCAATCTTTAGAAAAGTATTTACAAGAGATAGGAAAAGTAGATTTATTGACGCCGGAGGAAGAAGTGGATTTGGCAAAAAGGATAAAGGAGGGAGATAAAGAATCATTGGAAAAACTAACAAAGGCAAATCTGAGATTTGTGGTATCCGTAGCAAAACAATATCAAAATCAAGGTTTATCTTTAAGCGATTTGATAAATGAGGGAAATTTGGGACTTATCAAAGCTGCACAAAGATTTGATGAAACCAGAGGATTCAAATTTATTTCCTACGCTGTTTGGTGGATAAGACAATCTATATTACAAGCTCTGGCAGAACAATCCAGAATAGTGAGATTGCCATTAAATAAAGTGGGATCATTAAACAAAATAAACAGGGCTTTTGCTTCTCTTGAGCAAGAATTTGAGAGAGAACCCACAACGGAAGAAATAGCAAATTTATTGGAAATTTCAGTTGAAGAGATAGAGACTACCTTAAGCGTGGCTTCAAGACATGTCTCTATGGATGCGCCCTTTGTTGACGGTGAAGACAATTCGCTTTTAGATGTATTGGAAAACTCAAATACACCTGATACTGATGTGCATTTGGAATATAGCGAATCACTGGGAAGAGAGATAGAAAGATCATTGGGAACTTTGACTCCCAGACAAAAAAGCGTATTGAAGCTTTATTTTGGAATTGGACTGGAGCACCCGGTGAGTTTGGAAGATATCGGAGATATGTTTGATCTGACAAGAGAAAGGGTTAGGCAAATAAAAGACAAGGCGATTGCAAAGCTTCGGGATAACTCGAGAAGTAAACTATTGATGCATTATTTGGGTGTAAAATAATTTACAATAGTCTAATATGAAAAAAAATAAAGAAACCGGTAGCAAAGGAGAAGACCTTGCTACCGATTTTTTAATTTCTAAAGGTTATGAGATTCTGGAAAGAAATTGGAGGTTTAAAAGAGCTGAAATTGATATTATTGCCAGACACAATGGGAAGCTTATATTTATAGAAGTAAAAGCCAGATCTTATTCATATTACGGAGAGCCTGAATCTTTTGTTGACAATAAAAAGAAGAGACTTATAGCAGATGCTGCATCGCAGTATATGAAAAAAATAAATTATGATTGGGCTATAAGATTTGATATAATCGGTGTTCTCATGGAAAAGGACAAAAAGCCTATTATTTCCCATTTTGAAGACGCTTTTTTCAAATAGTCCCGTTTTTTAGCAATAAATTTCAAAAAAACACAGTATTATTTATAAATAATTCACTTTTTTAATAAAAATAATTTATCTTTGCGCTCCCGTTTTAAATAAGGGAGAAAAGGCTTTGCCTTCAATTTTAAAAAAATTAAATAATCGAGAGATGAGAAAGGAAATACATCCAAATAATTATAGATTAGTCGTATTTAAAGATTTTTCAGTAAACGAATCTTTTATCACAAGATCATGTGCTCCTTCAAAAGAGACTATAGTGTGGGAAGATGGTAAAGAATATCCTTTGGTTAAACTTGAAATTTCTTCACAGTCACATCCGTTCTTTACCGGAAAAATGAAATTTGTCGATTCTGCAGGAAGAATTGATAAATTCAACAAGAAATTTGCTAAATTCAAGAAATAGATTTTATTTACTTATTACTTTTATAAAAAACCTTGTTTAATATCATTATTAGACAAGGTTTTTTTATGCAAAAATCCCAAATTTTCACAAAAACATATTACTTTTTATTGAACTTTGTATTTTTTTTAACAATAACTTGATATATATTATATTTTTTCGTAATTTTACGCATATTTTTTAATATAAATATTTTAAAATGGAAAGGATACTAAAAATATTGGGAATCGCAGCTATCATCTTTTTGTTGATTTATTGGATAAGTGATATATCAAAAGGCTGTAATGGTAGCAAGGATAATAAAACAACCGAAGAGCTGATCCAAACCGAAAACCAAGTATCCGGAGATAGTGAGGTGGATATGGAAGAAGATATTTTTGGTGAGGAACAAGCTAAATCCGACAATACTAAATCCGATAGTAAAAAAGATGATTCAAATTCATCTGCCAAAGAAAACGTAGATGATTATATTGACTATACCGGAGAGCCACAAGAAAGCAAAAAACAAACTAAAACTGTTACAAAAAAATCTTCTCATAGCAATGCTTCTTCTAAAAAAAGACATAAAGCCTCATCAGGTGGAAGATATTTGGTAGTAGCGGGTAGTTACTTGGTAAAAAGCAATGCTAATAAAATGAAACAAAGGCTATACAACCTTGGCTATAATTCAGAGATTGTAAATTTTGATTTATCACAATATTATTCAGTACTGGCAGGAAGATTTTCATCCAGAAAGGAAGCAAATGAAGCTGTATCTATACTCAAAAGAAGTGGGATAGACTGTTATGTGCATAGAAAAAAATAATAACTGTAATGTGTGGAAGAGCGAGTTTGACCAAGAATCAAAAGGAACTGGAGGATAGATTTGATGCAAAATTTTATTCGGAAGATATCGAAAGATACAAGCCCATACCCAATTACAATATCGCACCAACACAATATTTACCGGTAATAACAAATACAGACCTGTCTCATTTTAAAGTTTTCAGATGGGGACTGATTCCCTATTGGGCCAAAGATGCTAAAATCGCATATAAATTGATCAATGCTAGAGCGGAAACGTTGCTAACAAAAAATGCATTCAAAGGCTCTTTAGAAAGTAGAAGATGTATTATTCCTCTTGACGGTTTTTATGAATGGCAAAAAAAAGGCTCATTAAAAAAACCTTTCAGAATCACTCGTGCAGACAAAGACATATTCTCTGTCGCGGGATTATGGGATACGTGGACGACAAAAGAAAATCAGATTATCGAAACTTTCACTATCATAACTGTAAAAGCAAATCAATTAGTGAAAAATTTACACAATAGGATGCCTGCTATTTTATTTGAGGACGAAGAGAAACTATGGATTGAGCAAGGCGTTAAAACGAGCGATGCACTAAAACTATTAAAGCCCTATCCACCGGAATTGATGTATGCATATCCGGTTTCAACAAAAGTAAACAATGTCAGAAACAACAGCCCTGAGTTAATAACTGAAGTTCCTGAAATAAACATTCATCAAGGCAAACTTTTTAACTAATATCTATGGATACGACATTGTCTAAAATGCCCAAAAATTGTGATCGTTCCAGATATCCTCTTTAAGGTAATCATTGAGCTCAACGAGCATTTTAGAATGTTCTCCCTCCCATGCAGCTAAAATAGAATAAAGTTTCTTCTCATTTGGGTCTGTTGCTTCTTTTGCTCTTGACTTATACAATCTTACAGCATTCATTTCAAAATCAATCGCAGATGAAATAGCTGCCGCTTCAAAACTTGCAGCATTGATTTCTTTCTTGATTTTATCCGTTAGAACTTTCAATACTACCGCCTCTTCAGGATCTTCTTGAGGCGCTTCGGGTTTAAAAAAACTGTGCTTTTCAGTATAATTGAGAAACTGTTCTTTTAAAAACCGTATATGCTCATCTTCTTCTTTTGCCATCATCTCAAATATTTTTTTTGCTGCCGGACTCTCGCATTTTTCTGCTACATTTTTATAAAACATTTTTCCCCTGGTCTCCAAAAGAATAGCTTCCTTTAAAATATCTTCTGCTGATTTTGCCATAACAATTAATTTTTATTTAAAACAAATTTACTTCTTTTCAAATTACTATAAAAATCTGAGACATAATTAAAACAAAACCATCCTTAATTTAAACTCATTCTGATTTTGCTTATCCCGGATTATTCATGCTTTTAGCTTTATGTAGATGTAAGGCACCGAAATACGCAGATATATTATTATATTTCAAGTGTTTCGTAACGCAGCAGATACATAAAGATAGAAGCAAACGCTACCCCAATTTTGGGGTATTAATTTTTCAATAATTCAAACATAACACATCTATTTTCAAGAATATATCCCAATATATAAATTAAAGTGGTGAATAATTCGGGTTATATTTTTCACAAGCATTTCCTCCAAAAAACCAGCAGCATTACTTATTGCGATTTCTTTGGCAGGTGCGTAATTAATAATGGAATCTACATTTATGACATTAGTACCAAAATCATAAGACTCGTCAAGCAAGTTTTCTCCAACCAGAACTAAAACCTTTTTATTGTTCTTCGCTGCCAATTCAATAACTTTACCAACAACTTTTCCTGAAAAACTACTAATATCAAGTCTTCCTTCTCCTGTAATTATAATATCAGAATCTTTTATTTTCTGTTCCAATCCGGTGATTCGGATAATTTCATCAATTCCGCTTTTGATTGTCGCATTGAGCAGACCATACATTCCGGCTGCAATACCACCGGCAGCTCCCCCACCCTTCACTTTAGAAATACCAATACCAAAACTATCATTCACTACGCTTGAAAAATTAATCAGCCCATTATTCAAGTAAGCAATTTCTTCCCTTGAAGCTCCTTTTTGCCCCGCAAACGCATAGGCTGCACCATCCTTTCCATGCAAAGGGTTTTCAACATCACTAAAGACATTAAAAGTGAAGTTATCCGGATTAAAGCGCAAACTTGTCATATCTATTTTTGATATCAAAGCCAAATTTTTACCAATTGGCTTAAGAGAATGTCCTCCAGCGTCAATAAATCTTACTCCCAAAGCATTCATCAATCCGATTGCTGCGTCATTAGTAGAACTCCCGCCCAAGAACAAATTGATTTCTTTTGCTCCTTTGTCAATGGCATCAAGTATCAATTGACCTGTCCCAAAGCTACTTGTAAACAAAGGATTTCTCTCACTTTTTTTCAAACTTCCCAAGCTGTTTGCTTGTGCTAGCTCCAAATAAGCCTTTTTCCCACTCAACAAATAATCAGCTGTGATATCCCTACCAAGCGAGTCTTGGACTTTTACGGAAACCCTATTGCATTCCAAATGCTTCTCGATTATATCCAGCGACCCTTCCCCACCATCTGCCAATGGATGCAAGTCTGTTATGATAGATGAATCAATATTCTTTACTCCGGCATTAATAGCTTCGCAAACCTCCTTAGCAGAAAGGGAATCTTTGAATTTGTCCGGTGCGATTAATAGCCGCATTAACTGTAATTATCTTCCGAATCTATTGTAAAATCAATTTTTTATAATACTCCTTGGAATTAAATTCCATTTTGATAAAATACATACCTTTTGGTAGTGATTTAAGGTTTATTCTTTTATTTCTCTCTTTTCCTAAAAATGACTCATTCACTACAGTTACACCATGAATATCCAGAATACTCAAAGATATATCTCCTGTGAGATCCGGTTTTTTATGAATAAAAATAAAATCTTTTGCCGGTATAGGATAAATATCCAAGAACGCTCCCAAGCTAATGCTATCATCCTCAAATACAGATGTTGATTTGACTGCGACAAAACTGAGTTCATCACATTCAGAGGACTTACCATACTTATTGGAAGTAATAATATTGACATAAATTCTTTTTCCAAGAGGTAATTCACCAGCGTCATAACTATTTGAATTACCAACATCGACATTATTGGCAATATCAGTACCTTTGCTTTCTGTTCCTATTGAAACAATATATTTTTCAGCCCCATCAGCTAATTGCCAGTGAATAGGTATATTATACGGTAAAGAATCAGATATTTCTCCGGTCAGCAAGGCAAGTCCACCTACGCAAGCCGGAAATTTTGCACAATTACCAATATCCTCACTGCAAAACGAATTTATATTTCCACCATTTGGCAATCCGGGGTTTCCGGTAAAATTAATTTCTCCCGATTGAGAGCACAGATTTTTCAATTTGTCATCATAACATCCCGATAGATTATTATTTTGCAAATACAATACATCCCAAGTTTTATCACCAAATTCTTTGGGGATACTGCCCTCAAAATCATTGTTGTTCAAGTACAAATAAGACAAGTTTTGCATTTTTGCAAGTCTTTTTGATATTTTGCCTTCCAACTTATTGTCAGATACATTTAATATCTGCAAGTCTTTACTAAAATAAATCTGATAAGGAATCTTACCGGTAAAATTATTAGAAGATAAATTAATCACCCAAGCACGATTCAATGCCCCCAAAGCAGGGGGAATCTTACCTGAAAAATTGTTATTTGCAGCATTAAAAGCGCTCAAATTGTTCCATTTGTTAAAATTTGCGTTTATCTCCCCTGAAAAATTATTATTATTGATATTGAATGTACTCAATTCCAATTTAGTCAGTGAAACGGGGAAAGCTCCTTCAAAATCATTATCATTTAATATCACTTCTTTTAGCCCTTTCAATTTTGAAATACTATTTGGAATTTCTCCTGAAAGTGAATTGCCGGATAAATAAATATTTTTTAAATACTCCAATTCTGCAATAGAGCTATCAATTGTCCCAACAAGGTTATTTCCTGTCTTTGAATAAGAGTTTTTACCATCAAATATCCCATCAAAATCCAGACCGGTTACCCTACCGTTTTCATCTACCGTGACTCCGTACCAAGATGACAAATCACAATCGGTAGTATCCCATTTTACTTTCCAATTGTCCCCTCCTGTTGATTTATAAAATTTGATTAACGCAGCTTTATCTTCATAAGCACAACCTAAGACATAACTATTGCCAATGCAATTGTCAGCTTGACCAAAGCTATTGTAGGGCGTAATAGATACATAGATTCTTCCTTCATATTGATTGGCATTCCATGTATAGTATGATACATT
>JALVEE010000364.1 GCA_027008645.1 Saprospiraceae bacterium | reverse complement strand
AGTCAAGACCAAATGATTTAAGGTATTCCAGTCGGTGCTTCAAACTTAGTTTTGACTCAACAAATGCTTGTTCTTTTTGCCTGACAGAATCCGGAATATTACCGTATTTTATCGCTTTATTATGAACAACGCCATCATTTAATTGATTGTTTTTGACATAATCCATAATGTAAAACATTTTGTCAGCATAGTCAAAATTATCTTTTGCCCCTAGTTTGTATAAGTTTAACAATGTGTTTTCAAATGATGTCCTGTATCGAATCATTAGATAGTCTTCCGAACCTTGGGATTCAAAGCTGTTTCTGGCTTTTTCGATTATTTGAAATGCGATATTATTGTTTTCATCAGCTTTTTCCAGATACTTCCTGTTTTTTATAGAATCAAACCATTTCGAGTAGGTATAAGCTATTAAGAATTGTAAATCTGCAGCTTTGGAAAGATATTTTATTTTGTTTAAATCATTATCGCCATATCCAAGTTTTTGTTTTGTGATTTCAAATTCTTGCATAGCTTTTTTGAAATTACCTGTTTCAGCCAAAACACCACCGATATAATAATGACAAGCAGCTATTAAAATATGATCCGGTTCTAGGATTTTTGTTGCGATTTGCAGAGTTTTATTGACGCTGGATAAAGCTTCCTCATATTTTTTTATATTAGCATAGGACTCGCCGAGATTCAAATAATTAATAGCTAACAAGAAGCTATTCGGAGGAAGGGTTTTGAGAAAAATTTTCTCAGCCTGTTTATAATACTTTAAAGCATTTTTATCATCTTTCATTTTTGAATAAGTATTACCGATATCATTATAAGTATGAGCCACCTCTATATCATTTTCCCCATACAATTCAATATTTGATTTTAATATATTACGGTTTATTTCGATAGCTTCATCAAACAATTCCAAATTTCGCTTGACTATGGCAATATTGCTTAAAATCGAATTTGTTTTATAGTGATTCTTTCCATTTATTTTTAATGACAAGTTCAAAGCTTTGTTATAGTTATTCAATGCAGTATTATTGTCATCAATTCTTTGGAAATAATTACCGATATTAAGGTATAAATTGATTACTACTTTTTTATCATTGGGGAATTTATTTGATAGTCTCAATGCATTGTCAAAAGTAGTCTTTGCCTCCGAAAGTTTATCCTGTTGATACAATGCTACCCCTTTCATCATAATACTTCTGATTAATTTAGACGGAGGATTATCCTGTTTATTATAAATATCAATTGCTTTATTGGCGTGATCAATTACTTTTGAGGCATCAATAGTATTATATGTGTAAATTCGTGCGAGAAAATAATGAGTTTCAGCAAGCCTGATATCATTTGGAGTTAATAAATTTTCCCTGATTTTTAAGGCATTTTTTAGATGCTTTTCTGATTCTGAAACCCTGTTCATATCAAATAATATATATCCCAAGCGATTTTGTATATCGGAGGACAAAATGGATTGGCTATCCAATTTAAAAGCCAAGCCTAATGCTTTAGTCAAATACTTT
>JALVEE010000363.1 GCA_027008645.1 Saprospiraceae bacterium | reverse complement strand
GAAATGAACGCCGATAGGTGTTCAATGTATAATCATATTGGTATTTCTTTATCAATTTTTTTTGCCAGCACATCAAAATAGGAATTAGCCGTTTATTCAGGTAAAATACCTTGGCTTAAATATTGTAGTAAATAAAATGCAATTTTTTTATCGGGAATTAGAAAATCTTTGTTTTACTTTGTGGACTTATAGTCTTTGTGTCTATTTTAGTGTATAACGAGATTTTAGACACTAAGGCACAAAGAGCACAAAGACAAGTACTCTGCCACAATTATATTAAGAATCTAATAAATCTAAATAAAATGAAAGAAATATTCTCTGCACTTTTACTTGTATTTATTCTCCTGTCTTGCAAGACAACTCAAAATTCAATATCAGTACCATCTGATCATAAAGGATCACTTAGGTTTATCGGTGAACAAATTATTCCGACTAATACAATATACGATAATACCAAAGTAGGAGGGCTATCGAGTATCGATTATGCCAATGGAAAATATTACTTGATTTCTGATGATAAAAAGAAACCTGTACGGTTTTATGAAATGGATTTGTCTTTTGATGCCAACGGATTTTCAAACTGGAATATTGATAATGTTATCATTATAAAAAGCAATGAAAAATTTATTGATCCGGAAGCCTTGCGTTATGACCCTAAAACGGGAGATTTTATTTGGACCAGTGAAGGAGCGATTAGCAAGGGTATTAGTCCTGGTATTAATGAAATCACTAAAAATGGAAATCCCGTTAAAAAATATACAACACCCAAAATATTTGAGGCAAGCGATAATAAGAACTTTGGACCAAGACAAAACGGTACTTTTGAGGGCTTAAGTTTAGACAATAATCCTGATTATTTATGGGTTGGAATGGAATTGCCTTTAAAACAAGATGGAGAAAAGCCGAAATTGAAAAAGACAGATTCTCCAGTGAGAATAACAAAAATACATAGAAATACTGCCGAACCGGTGTTTCAGTTTGCTTATCAACTCGATCCTATACCAAAAAATTCCAGACCTCCCGGACTATTTACTGTTAATGGGCTTTCTGAAATATTGGCAATAGACGATATGAAATTTATTTTTGTAGAAAGAGCTTATGCATTCGGGTACAAAGATGGAGGAAATACAATAAAATTGTACCTCGTTGATGCTTCAAATGCAACTGATATTAAAAATATGAATTCTCTGAAAAATAATGAATATATCCCTGCTAAAAAAACACTTTTATTCAATTTTGAATCCATCCGATCAAAACTTACCGACAACATTGTAGATAATATTGAAGGTATCACCTTTGGCCCTGTATTGCCAAACGGTCATAAAACTCTGGTTGTTGTTTCAGATAATAATTTTAGTAAATTTTCACCTCAACTCAATCAGATAATTGTATTTGAGTTGTTGCCGGATTAATTTTGTACAAAACCTTTTCTCTCCAATAAGGCTTTAATATCAGGTTCTCTTCCGCTGAATTCTTTGTATAGTTCCATGCCCGATTTGGTACCTCCGAGGCTAA
>JALVEE010000362.1 GCA_027008645.1 Saprospiraceae bacterium | reverse complement strand
CGGGCTGGTGCCGATTGCACCGGGAGAAAAGACGGTCTATCGGTGGAAGTTTCCGCCGGCGAAGGAAGACGCCAATCCGGAAGGCCGCCGCAACACCCATCTCTTTTTCAGCCACGGCGCGCCGGCAGGCGGGGAGGGAGACGGAGGCAGCCTGACGCATGGCCTGTTCGGCGCGGTGAACGTGGAGCCGGCCGGCAGTCGCTGGTATCGCAGCCAGGTGACTCATGATGTCTGGCAGGCCGCATGGAAGGAGAAGAATGGTCGCCGTTATCTCGATTACGAGGCCACGCTTGCTGATGGGCTGCCGGCATTGAATCTGCTCCAGGCCCGTGATGACGGCGGATACGACCTCATCTACGGGGATCTCAATGCGCTCATCGTCGAGAAGACGCCGGATCGGGCCAAGGGGACGAAGGATCGGGCTGCGTCCTTTCGGGAGTTCACCGTGGTCTTTCACGATGAACTCAAGACCTTCTACGCCGACGAGTTCCGGGAACTGGGCACGGAATACTCGCTCTCCGGCGTGAGGGACGGTTTCGCCGTCAACTACGGCTCCAGCGGGCTGGGCACCATGCTGCTGGCCAACCGCAAGGGGATCGGTCCGGCGAAGGACTGCGTCGAGTGCGCCTACGAGGAGTTCTTTCTCGAATCCTGGGTCAATGGCGATCCCGCGCTGCTGCCCGACTACGAAGACGACCCCTCCAACGTCCACCATGCCTATCTGAACGACCGGGTCATCTTCCGCAATCTGCATGCCGGCCCCAAGGAGACGCATGTCTTTCACCTGCATGCGCATCAATGGCTGGCGCAGGACAAGGAAACCGGCACCTACCTCGACTCGCAGACGATCGCGCCCCAACAGGGCTTCAGCTATGAGATCTACTACGGCGGCAGCGGCAACCGCAACAAGACGCCGGGTGATTCGATCTTCCACTGCCATCTCTATCCCCACTTTGCCCAGGGGATGTGGGAACTGTGGCGTGTCCACGACGTATTGGAAGACGGCTCCCGCCGCCTCCCGGACGCCGAACTGCACGGCCCGGACGGCGCCAGTGGCACGAATCCGCTGACCGGCAAGACTGCGCCGCTCGTCCTGGCCGACGGGAGCCCGGTCATCGACCCGGCGACCGGGAAGCCGAAGCTGTCGGGTACGCCCATTCCCGCGGTGATCCCGCTGCCGGATCAGGCCATGCCCCCTGAGCCTACCTACCTGGAGGATGGCGTCGCGGCGGAACTGGATGGCTTCCCCGGCTATCCCTTCTATATCGCCGGAAAGGCGGGGCATCGCGCGCCCCAGGCGCCGCTGGACATCGCCGAATCGGCCGGCCTGGGGCGTCATGTGATCGAATGCCCAAAGGATGAGGAGGGCAATTCAGTCTGTGCGCGCACAGTCTCCGGTCTCCTCCCGGAGGCGGCCCGCAACATGAGCTCCGACGAGGTCGTCGCCCATGCGCTGCGGCGCGCGGACTTCGGCGTCCACATGGAGAAGGTCGGTATTCGCCTGCTGCCCGAGGAC
>JALVEE010000361.1 GCA_027008645.1 Saprospiraceae bacterium | reverse complement strand
TCACATTTAATTCCTCTCCATGATTTAGGGGACAAGTTAAGGAGAAACAAACCGCAATGTCAAGGATAAATTACGGTTTTATTACTTAATTACACCCAATTCTTTTCCTATTTTTGTAAATGCAGCAACAGCCTTGTCAACTTGCTCGATATCATGAGCAGCAGACAATTGAACTCTTATCCTGGCCTTCCCTTTTGGTACGACAGGATAGAAAAATCCAATAACATAAATATCTTCTTCCAGTAATTTGTTTGCAAAAGACTGTGCAAGTTTTGCATCATAAAGCATAATGGGTACAATTGGGTGAGTACCGGGTACAATATCAAATCCGGCCTCAGTCATTTTCTCCCTAAATCTATTTGTGTTTATCTCTAATTTATCTCTTAATTCAGTAGTCGAAGTTAATTTGTCCAATACATTGATAGTCGCACCTACTATAGACGGAGCCAATGAATTTGAGAACAAATATGGTCTTGAGCGTTGCCTTAACATTTCTACTATTTCGTGTTTTGCAGCAATAAAGCCACCTGATGCACCGCCGAGAGCCTTGCCAAAAGTTCCTGTAATAATATCCGGTCTGCCAAAAGCACCTGCGTGTTCACTACTTCCCCTTCCTCTTTTGCCGACAAAACCCGTAGCGTGGCTATCATCAACCATTACCAACGCATCGTGCTTCTCTCCAAGATCACATATTTTATCTATCTGAGCAATGATTCCATCCATTGAGAACACTCCATCGGTAGCGATGAGAATTCTTCTTGCATTTTCTTTTTTAGCCAAAATCAATTGTTTTTCCAGGTCTTCCATATCATTTGAAGCAAAACGATATCTTTTTGCTTTACAAAGTCTGACACCATCAATTATAGAAGCGTGATTCAAAGTATCTGAAATAATAGCATCTTCTTTTCCTAAAATCGGTTCAAAAAGTCCCCCATTTGCATCGAACGCCGATGAATAAAGGATAGCATCTTCCGTACCTACAAATTCAGCTATTTTGCTTTCTAATTCTTTATGAGTGTCCAATGTTCCGCATATAAATCTAACGGAGGACATTCCATATCCTCTTTTGTCAATAGCTTCTTTTGCACCTTCTGTCACAATCTCATTCGATGATAGCCCCAAGTAGTTATTAGCACAAAAGTTGAGCACTTTCTGTCCTGTGTTTAAAGTTATTTCTGCACCTTGAGGACTGTTTATTATTCTTTCGGTTTTGAATAAACCGGATTCTTTTATTTCATCCAGTTCCAGACTTATTTCTTTATAAATATCTTCTTTTTTCATAAAATAAATTTTCAGTATTTTTTAATATCAATATACTAAATCAATTTTTTCTGTATCCGTTTCTTTGGAATATCGTTTTCTAAGATTTAAAATCATGTCGGCAACCATTTCTTCAAAACCGTATTTCTCTTTCCAGCCCCAATCTTGTCTCGCTCTGGAATCATCGATTCTTTTAACCCAAGAATCTGCTATTTGTTGTCTGAAATCGGGTTTGTATTCTATTTCAAAGTCGGGGATATATTTTAATATCTCATTGTATATCTCTTCGGGAGAGAAACTGAATGCTCCGATATTGTATCCGTATCTGATTTTTATATTTTCAGCGGGAGCTTGCATTAATTGTATAGTTGCATTGATAGCATCTTCCATGTACATCATGGGCATCACAGTATCTTCTCTCAAAAAGCAAGTGTATTTTTCTTTTTTAACTGCATAATGAAAAATTTCTACTGCATAATCTGTTGTGCCTCCTCCCGGCATTGATTCATGACTGATAATTCCCGGGTATCTTAATGATCTTATATCCAATCCATATCTGTGTGCATAATAATTTATCCACAATTCACCAGCAACTTTGCCTATACCATAGACTGTGTCAGGCAATAGAGGTACATCTTGTGGAGTATTTTCTTTGGGTGTAGTGTCGCCAAACACCGCGATTGAACTGGGAAAGAATAGCTTTTTGATATTATTTTGACGAGATAACTCCAAAATATTTAGAAGTCCATTGAAATTGATATCCCAAGTTCTCATTGGGGCTTTTTCGCCACTTGCAGACAAGAGAGAAGCAAGGTGATATATTTGAGTGATTTCATAGTCATCTATAAGTTCTTGAAAATGTGTCGTGTTTAAGATGTCCAATTTTTCATAGATTCCCCTCTTGTGATTATTTGCAGCAATATCGGTCAAAATAACATTGTCAAGTCCGAAAATATCTATTAATTTATCACTAAGTACTGTCCCGATTTGACCATTTGAACCTGTGATAAGTATTTTTTGTGTTTGCATATAGATTTTATTCATTTTATTAATATGGTCACGAAATTAATAAATAATCTCTGAAATTGTACAAGATTTTAATCATGAAAAATTAATTAATAATTATTATAATTTATTTCTTCACGCTTTAAATAATCAAAATCAACGAGCTTTTCGGCGTATGTAATTGAACTAAAGAGCAAATCGATTTCAAACCAATAATTGCTCTACATATTTATACCAAATTTTTAAGCTGTGAAGTTAATAATAATTTTGTATTCTTAAATAATAATTATCTGTTTTTAGAAAAATATCAGTTTTTATGCTGTAATGAAGCGTACCAAGGGATTTCGGGCTTGTATGTTTCGGGTTTCGAGTTTAAAGTTCCGAGTTTAAAGCTGGAGCGAAGCGGAGGTTCCGAGTAGCGAAGCGTACCGATGAGGGTTATTGGGTTATTAGAAAAATAAGGAGAGCTTAGGACTCGAAAGCACGACTGAAAGGAGTGATTTGGAAGCCGGAGTGTAGGAAAATTTGAATAATGAAATATAGAACAGAGAGCAAGGCTTGATGGTTTCGGGTTTGATTGTTCCGAGTTTAAAGCTGGAGCGAAGCGGAGGTTCCGAGTAGCGAAGCGTACCGAGGGATTGATGGGGGGTGTTGGATTCTTATTATAATAATAAAACTTAAGACTTGAAAGCACGACTGTAGGAAGTGATTTTGAAGCCGGTTTGAAAAAATATTGGAATTAGCCGAATAAATAATTTTTTTTCTGTTAATAAATTTTATTAAATGCTCCAAAGAGTTATTTTTGTAAGTCGGTAAAGTGTTGAGCTTTTCCTACAAAAGATTATTGTGAATAAAAAAGGGGAAAATGAGCGAAAATAAAATTAAGGTTCATAAGAAATTGGATGAATTAGCAGCTACTGCTATTTGCGGAAACGATATCAGTTCATCCGTGTTGTATGTATCAGCATTGGCTATTGCTTTTGCAGGCCAATATGCATGGATTACTTTGTTAATTGTTTCTTTTGTATTGTTTTTGTTTAGGAAAATATATGGAGAGGTTGTTGGTGCATTACCATTGAATGGAGGTGCTTATAATGCGTTGCTTAATACGACTAGTAAATCAATGGCTTCCATGGCAGCGACTTTAACACTCTTGTCATATATGGCAACAGCAGTGATTTCTGCAAATGAGGCTATTCATTATCTACATCATTTGATTCCGGCTATGCCGATTATACCCGCAACAATTGGTTTATTGTTTCTATTTGCAGCATTGGTAATCGGAGGGATATCAGAATCAGCGAAGGTTGCTATCGGGATATTTTTATTTCATTTGGGCTCTTTAATCATACTGAGTATTTTTATTATTTATTTTTTAATACAAAATGGTGTGGGAACATTCTTTGAGAATTGGCATATGCCCCTTGAAGGAGGCAGTGTGGCAAAAGCTATATTTTTAGGGTTTGCGGCTTCGATGTTGGGAGTTTCAGGATTTGAAAGTTCTGCCAATTTTGTAGAAGAACAAGCGCCCGGTGTTTTTCCAAAGACACTTAAGAATATGTGGTCAATCGTGAGTATCATCAATCCATTGATGGCTGTTTTTGCTCTTGCTTTATTTGCCTTGCCCATACTCCAGAGTCCGGATTATCAAAATACACTTTTGATTGAAATGGCAAACCATGTAGGAGGCAAATGGGTAGCTTCATTGATTGCAATTGATGCATTTTTAGTTTTGAGTGGAGCTGTTCTTACCAGTTTCGTGGGAGTTTCAGGATTGCTTGAACGTATGACTTTGGATAGAATTCTTCCTCAGTATTTTTTGAAGAAAAATAGTAGAGGAAGTTCTTACAGGATTATCATTATGTTCTTTATATTATCTGTGTCGGTATTGTTGATTACAAATGGAAATGTGAAATTACTTGCAGGTGTTTATACTATATCTTTTCTATCGGTAATGTCCTTATTTGGTATTGGTAATATATTGTTAAAAGTAAAAAGGAGCAAATTACCAAGGCCGGAAAGAGCATCTTATTTCGCGGTTTTTATTGCAATCATAGCTGTTATAATTGCTTTGCTGGGTAATATCGTTATGCCTCCAAAGGAAGGTCTTCCAAGTAATTTAACAGTGTTTTTATATTACTTTATTCCGGCTATTTTGTTCATTTTGATTATGTTAAACAGAACAGTATTGCTTAAAGTATTACTTTACGCACTTGATGCAATATTCGATCCTATCAGAGCATTTGCAATTAAAGCAGATAAGGGTATTCAGAGAATGGTAGATAGAATAAATGATCAAGAATTTGTTTTCTTTACTAAAGGAGATAGAATAGCTACCTTGAATAAAGTGATGCTCTATATAAGACAAAATGAGCACACACGTAAGTTGAAGATTGTAACGGTGCTACCTGAAGGTCAAGAATTGCCTGAAAACTTAACTCAGGAAATCGAATTTTTAGATAAAGAATATCCTGAAATAGATATAGAATTTGTTGTCGTCAGAGGCAAATTTAGCCCGGAACTTATAAAGGAATTGTCTGAGAAATGGAATATTCCCGTTAATTTTATGTTTATTGGTTCGCCTAGTGATAAATTTCCTTATAAAATTGAAGAATTAGGTGGGGTAAGGCTTATTATTTAATGCAGAAGTGCCGCAAAAGAGTATATTTAATTACTTTGCAGAACTAAAGCGAAAAAACATGTCAGCGTTTGGTAAAACGGGATTTAAAATTTAAATTTAAAACTAAAACATAATGAAAACAAAAGGATTAAAAAAAATTGCAAATACTATTAGAAGTTTATCTATTGATGCCATACAGAAAGCTAATTCAGGGCATCCCGGTCTGCCGATGGGAATGGCAGATGTAGCAACAGTTTTGTTTTCAGAATTTTTGAGATTCAATCCCAAAGCTCCAGAATGGCTGAATAGAGATAGATTTGTATTGTCAGGAGGGCATGGCAGTATGTTGTTGTACAGTATTCTTCACTTATATGGTTATGATTTGTCACTTGATGACTTAAAAGAATTCAGACAGTGGGGTAGTAAGACTCCGGGACATCCTGAATATGGTCATACTCCCGGGGTTGAGACTACAACCGGTCCGTTGGGACAAGGTTTTGCAAATGCTGTAGGTTTGACTATAGCTTCAAATCATATGTCAAAGCAAATTAATACAAAGAAAAATAGTATTGTTGATAATTATACATATGTTTTTGTAGGAGACGGAGACATGGAAGAGGGGATTTCTCACGAAGTTGCTTCCTTAGCGGGACACCTTGGCTTGGATAAGCTGATTGCATTTTATGATTATAATAGTATTACCATAGACGGAGACCTTAATTTATCTTCCGATGATGATGTGAGGAAAAGATTTGAAGCTTACGGATGGAAAGTGATAAGTATAGACGGACACAAGTACAAGGAAATAAGAAAAGCTATAAAATTAGCTCAAGAAACTGAAAATAAACCTGTGATGATTATTTGTCATACGACTATCGGTTTTGGTAGTCCAAATAAAGCAGGTACCAGTGGAGTACACGGGGCACCATTGGGTGAAGAAGAAGTATTGCTCACTAAAAAGAATCTTGGTATTTCTACTGAAGAATTTTTTGTTGATGATAAGGTTTATAAACTTACCTCTGAAGTCGTATCAAAGAATTTGACGGAGTATAATAATTGGACAAAAAGATTTAAAAAGTTTGTTGAAAAAGGAACCAAAAAGTCTAAACTTCTCAATAAGATTTTAAGCAAAAAATATAATGAAAGCATTTTTGATATAAATAATTTTGAATTTCCGGAAAGTATCGCAACCCGCTCTGCTTCATTGACCGTTTTAAATAAAATATTCGATAAAATACCATCTTTAATCGGCGGTTCAGCTGATTTAACTCCTTCAAATAAAACTAAAACTAAGGACGTAGCTGTATTTTCAAGAGATAATAAAGCTGGGAGATATATTCATTATGGTATTAGAGAACACGGAATGGCAGGTGTCATGAACGGAATCGCAGAGTTTGCCGGATTTATTCCTTATGGAGGTACTTTTATGGTGTTCAGCGATTATTTCAGACCTTCATTGAGAATGGCGGCATTGATGAAGCTTCAAAGTATCTTTGTATTGACTCATGATTCAATAGGACTGGGAGAAGATGGACCTACACACCAACCTATCGAGCAATTGGCATCATTGAGACTGATTCCTAATGTTATCAATTTTAGACCTATGG
>JALVEE010000360.1 GCA_027008645.1 Saprospiraceae bacterium | reverse complement strand
GATGTAATCCTGAATATGTTAGAAATGTGATAAATGTTCCAATGATGAAAAATAAGGGGGAATTTCAAGCTTCATTGAATGCAGGAGATTTTATGTCTTTTGATCCGCAATTTGCTTATGCCCTAACAGATAATATCGGTTTGATGATGAATACAAGTTTTCAAAACACAAAAGCTAAAATGGGGGGATATCATAAGCATATTTTGGGAGAAGCAGGAATCGGATATTATAATAAAACAGGAAAATTATTTGATTTTGAGGTGTTTGCTGGTTATGGTTATAGCGAGATAGAAACAAAAAATACAATATATTTTGGAGGTTACCAAACTTTTTATTCAAATGCAAAAACCGACAGAATCTTTCTGCAGCCAAATGTAGGTTTTTCTTCTAATACTTTAGAAGGTAGTCTATCCAGTAGATTTACTTATAATTTTATTCATGATCATTATCATATGGAAGAAAAACAAGCATTGTTTATCGATCCGGCATTATCATTGAAAATAGGTTGGGAACAATTGAAAATATCTTTACAAATAGGATTTTCAATGCCGCTGTATGAGAGCAGCAATGTTGAATATAAACCGGGCATTTTTTCCGTTGGAGTACATTATTATGTCAATCGAAAGCAAAAATAAAAATAAAAGATGATTTACAATTATGGGGTGCATTTCATTTTTTCGCGTTGCGGGTTGATTCTCCTTTAGGAGTCAGAGTCAAAGCAATGTGTAAAGCAAAAAATGAAATACGCCTCAATTATGATTTTAACCCACAACCTTAATCTCTTTAGACGTCAAAGGAGAGATAGCGTTTCCTTTTACTTTTGCAGATGCTTCTATTCTAAATGAAGATTTTACATTGTTGAGTAGCTTTGCGATTCCTATTAGTCCCTTGGTTAAGAAATTGCCGGAACCGATTTTGTCCATTTCCGACTGTGCTATTTTATAAGGTAAGGTAAATTCAAAAGCATACTCTTTATTAGTTTCAACAATAAACGGTTTGTTAAATTCTATAACACCCGCAACATATTCGTTTACAAGTTTATTTTTCCTCCTTCCTCTAGTATATTTTTCTATCAATTTGATAGAAATTGATTTTACGGTTTGTCTTGTTTTGGATGTAAAAATTATCTTTCCCGGAAAGGCAGACCCATCCAAAGGAATCTTATCAGGTATTTCCAGTTTGATTTTTACACTTTCTATTCCTAAAAAACTTTTTACTTTTCCTATCATATGATTTCAAATAGTGTTTTGTCTGAACTTTTATTTAATTAATAACGTATTTGTGTCTTTGTTAGTTCAAATATCCGAATTTCAAGATAATTATAAGTCATAGCTAAGACTTAGAGTGAAACTCCTTGGAGCTTCAAGCAATCCGGGTCTTACCGAATACTCCTTGTTAAATAAATTGTCAATATTGAATTGAATTCCGAATTTGTCCAAAAAATCATATCCCATCCTCATCCTGTATATATTATTGCCCTTATTGTGGTTCTCCCGATACTCTTTAATGCCTTTTGGCAATCCTTCGATTTTTAATTCAAATAATTTGTCTATCGCTTCCATAAAACTATTGTATGCAGAGCCAAAACCAACACTGAATTGCTTGTATTTAATTTCAGTATCAAATTTGAATGTTTCCTTATATCGATATTTCAAAATATTATAGTCCACACTGGATTTGCCCTTGATATCATCAGTGAATTCTTTGTATTTAGGATCAATATACGTATAACCTCCATTGAAACTCAATTCTACATTCTTGATTTTTCCTGAAAATCCACTTGTCAATTCTATCCCCTTTATAATGGTATTTGCAAGGTTTACCGAAGTGAAATATATGCTTTTTTTGAACTGCAATGCAAATTCAATCATATTCTTATACTCTGATTGAAATGCTGAAATATCGGAATATCCTTTTAGCCCAAAAAGTTTCCAAGCTTGTCTTATGCCGAATTCAGTGGTATATCCGGTCTCAGACTTCAAATCAAGATTAGGTAACAAGACCAAAGAGCCTTCAAATGCATTTGAGAATTTTTCAGCGATAGTAGGATATCTAAAGCCTTGTCCCCAAGAAACTCTAAGATTGGTTCTGTCGAATAATTTGTAATTAGCGCCAAATCTAAATACCGGCTTGCTTTCAAATGTGTATTTGTCACTTACATCCTCATTGTTTATTATCTTTGGACCTTTGATTTTATTGGTTTCATTTCTTAAGCCAAGAACCAAATTTAATCTATTCCACAGCTTCTTTTCCAATTGAAAATATACAGCAGTATTATATGCTACAAAAGTAGTATCTCCATATAATTCTGCATTTGTAGTGCTTTCGGACAAAACAACCCCACTTGTCAAAATAAGTCCAAGTTCATTTATTTTTTTTTGAAATTGATATTCCCCATAATACGTTTTTGACAAATCGTATTTATCTATGCCGATAAGATTTGATACGCTGTAAAATCTACCTTGAAATTTGTGTTTATCTCCGGCTTTTGTATAGTAAGAAATTGATGGATCTATTATCAATACATCTTTATCTTTGGCAGAATATGCCACGGTATCTGCTTGGTATGCTCCTGCATTTGCATTTTTCCAATAGAAGAAAGTCAAGCCCTTACCTGTATTAAAATTAGTATTCAATCCTATTTTTAGGCGTTCTGTTATATGATAATCCAGATTAAGGGTAACTCTGCCATAGTTGTCAAAGGTATATTGATTATACCCTTCGGTTTTATTTATGTAAAATGAAGCCACTACATCCAAATTGTTAAATTTCTTAGCAAAAAGTCCTGATGCACCTGCCTTAAATGGAAATGTCTCTTTTCTTTTTAAGAAAAAGGGAAAATTCTTCGAGAGTCCGAGTCCTATCGAAGACAGATCCCCTTGCCACCATTTTTTGTTTCTGTCTTTTGGGGAGTCATAGATGGTATAGAATGTTTTTAGCTTTAGTAATGCGGTCTTTTTAGCATATACGGGAAGTATGTTTATCACTCCATTCATCGCTGCTGAGCCGTATAGAGCCGATCCTGCCCCTTTCATAATTTCGATTCTTTCTGCTGTTTCAACAGGTAGGTTTTCCCAGTTGGGTAGGGCAGAGTCAAATTGCAATGCAGGCATATTGTTTATCAAAACCAAGACTCTAGAGCCGGCTCCATAGGAAAAACCTGAGCCCCCGCGAATGTTTACCTGTCCATCAATAATATTTATTCCGGGTATTTTTCCGAGTAGTTTGTCAAACACATTGACATTATTGTTTTTGATGAAACGGGGTTTAATAGTTTCCATCGAAACGGTAACTTCATTTATGTTTTTTTTGTATTTTCCTGAAGTGATTGTCACCTCATCCAATCTATTTAATTCCATTTCTAGGAAAAAGTCTCCCATATTGTTTACTTTTTCCTTTGCTGCGTATTTAATTGTTTTTTTCTTGTATCCTATATATTCAATATCAAAGCTGATGCTGTTATCAAGGCTGACAATACTAAAATATCCATTATTATCCGTCAGGACTTGTTTGTTGTCACAATTGATAATAGCAAATGAAAGGGGGAACAAATTGTCCTTGTCTTTTACAACTCCGCTGTAATAGTATTGCGAAAATAGATTGCCCACCATAAAAATAATGGCAATGGATATCAATATATTTTTCTTTAGTTTCATACTAAATTATTCTTTTTATTTTATTATGTATTTTACAGTAATTAATATATTAATAAAAAATATAATCTGTATTTTTTTTGTTGTCTATATCTTATAAAAAGTGGATTCTCTATTCAATTGTATTCATTGTAGTAATGGTAAAACTTCTCGGAGCTTCCAAAAGACCCGGTCTCACAGAATATTCTTTGTTGAATAAGTTGTCAATATTGAACATTATACTAAAATATTTTTGACTATATCCAAAACGCAATCGATAGATATTATTGCCTTGATTGTGTTCTTGTCTGTATTTTTTTACTCCCTTAAGCACCAGTCCATTTATCTCAAAGGCCTTGTCAACAGCCTCCATAAAACTGTTGTATGATGAACCAAAACCTAAGTTTAAGCCCTTGTATTCAAGCTGAAGATCAAACTTAAATGACTCTTTATATCTATATTTCAATATATTGTAGTCCACGCTCGAACCACCTCTAATTTCGTCTGTGAAATCAATGTACTTCGGATCTATTTTTAGATATCCTCCCATAAAGCCAAGATTTATATTTTTGATTTTTCCCTTGAAACCGGTAGAAAATTCAATGCCTTTAATAATTGTATTGCCAATATTATCAGCACTAAAAAAGAAGAAACCTTTTTTATCTCTTTTTAAATGAAATTCAATCATATCTTTGTACTTGGACTGAAATACGGAAATATCGGCAAATCCTGTTATTTTAAAGAGCTTCCACCCTTGCCTTAGTCCCAGTTCAATCGTAGTTCCCGATTCGGATTTAAGATCGGGATTTGGAAGAATGATAAGGCTACCTGAGAACGTATTGGTGAATTTTTCAGCGACAGTCGGATATCTGAATCCTTGTCCCCAAGAAGCTCTAAAATTAGTATATTTGAATACCTTGAAATTCATCCCAAATCTAAATACAGGTTTGCTTTCGGGGATATATTTGGCACTAATATCTTTTCCTCTTATAATTTTGGGACCTTTTATAGTGTTGTTCTCATATCTGCCGCCTGCAACTAAGCTCAATCTATTGAAAAATCTTTTTTCCAATTGCAAATATGCTCCGAGATTTTTTGCAATATAACTGGTGTCTCCATATAGCTCTGCTGTAGTATTGCTTAAAGTTGCAGTTAGTCCGCCTGTTATTGTAAAGTCGTATTGTGCAAATTGTTTTTGGTATTGATATTCACCGTAATAGCTTTTGGAGCGATTTGATTTATCTCCCGATACCAAATTTGAAGCTAAGTATATTCTTGTAAGCAATTTGTGAATAGCGCCTCTCTTTGAGTAATATGTCAAGAAAGGATCAATGATATGAATCTGTTTTTGTTGACCTGCGTAAGCAGAAGAATCCGCCCTATATGCTCCGGAACCTGCATCTTTCCAATAAAAGAAACTGAGCTTTTTGCCCTTGTTGAAATTGGTATTTACCCCTATGTTTAAGGAATTGTTTAAATGATATTTTAGGTTTAATGTCCCTCTAATGTAATTATTGAAGCAAAACTCTTTATAGCTGTCAAATTTTTGTGCATAAATTGATCCTACGAGATCCAAAGATTTTATTTTTTTAGCAATTACCAAGGAAGCTCCATTTTTGTTAGGAGGAATGTCCCACCATTGCTTTTGCTTATCCACCGGGCTATCATAATTTGTGTAGAATTTTTTAACCTTTATCATAAGTTTCTGTTTTGCATAAATCGGAAGAATATTTATAACTCCGTTCATTGCAGCAGATCCGTAAAGTGCAGATCCTGCTCCTTTCATAACCTCAACTTTCTCTACTAATTCAGTAGGGATATTTTCCCAATTTGGATATCCTGAGTCAAATTGCAAAGCAGGAAGATTATTTATCAATACAAGTACTCTGCTTCCTGCTCCATAGGAAAAACCCGATCCGCCCCGGATATTTGCTTGTCCGTCAACATAATTAACTCCCGGTATTTTTTCCAGAATATCATCAAAACTCGCAGTATTATTGTTTTCTAAAAATTTTGGTTTTATGCTTTCGATAGAAATGGTGGCATCCTTTATCAGTTTTCGGTATTTTCCCGAGGTAATTGTTACCTCACCTAGTGACCTGCTATTTTCGTTTAGGAAAATGTTGCCCAAATTGATTTCATTTGAGTTAAAAAATGTGTCCAATGTGTATGTATTGTAACCCACATAACTAATTTTTAATGTCAAATGATTATCTTTTATTTTGAACTTAAAATAACCGTTATTATTTGAAACTGTTTGCTTATTATTGTAATTGATATTTGCAAAGGGCAAAACTTCATTTGTTGATTTTGCCAGGATTTTACCTTTAATTGAATACTGAGAATGAAGATTTAAGGAAAAGAATAAAAGTATCAAAAATAAGCTGTTTTTATATTTTTTTGAATAACTATTCATATTTATTTGTTAATTTAAATTGATAAAAATAGTATAAATATAAACAATATGATAAAAAAGTAATAAATTTACGATTAAAAATAGATTTTATACCAAATTAACATTAAGATGTCGTACAATTATTATAAAATTAATTTTTCAAGATTGAGTTAAAAACAATTGCATAACTTGTCCCGCGATACCTCGGGAGCCATAGCTATGGTTAGTATTGTTAACAAAAATTAATACAATAATAAAATGTATATTTGGGAAGATATATTACAAAGTTTGGTGCAGATTTATCTTACACTTGAGTTTGACAGTTAAAAGTGCTAATCGGCAGACAATCAGACAGAAGCATTTTTAAAAAATGTAAAATTGCCACTACTCAATAAAATTTATTATTGAATTGCTATTTTGGTTGAGCTGGATGATATGCCTTTCAATTATATTTTTGCAGGAGATA
>JALVEE010000359.1 GCA_027008645.1 Saprospiraceae bacterium | reverse complement strand
TACTAATAATATATTTATGTGGGATTATGTAGTACAATTCAAAAACTATCTCACCCCTTTCCCCAATATAAAAGTCCTGCAACCAAATCTGCAATTATTTAGAGATAAAAATATCCCAATGGCATTTCAACAAGGCAGTGGCAAGACTTGGTCAGATTTGGGAGAACTAAAACAATATATTATTTCAAAACTGTTGTGGAATCCCGATGAGAATGTCGATTCGTTAATCAATGATTTTTTAAGCAAGTATTATGGCAATGCAGCTCCATTTATCAAAGAATACTATGAATTGACCCACCAATCGCTTTATAATCATCCTGAAGAATGGCTAAATATATACGGATTCCCTATGAATTATACGGATTCTTACCTTACAGAAGAGCTTTTGATAAAATATAAAAGCATTATGGACAAAGCAGAAAGCTCAGTGAAAAATGACTCTATTTTCATAAAAAGAGTTTTGCGCGCACGCTTGCCTGTTGATTTTTCATATTTGGATATAGCATTAAATGGAAAATTCGATAAAATATCGTACTTGAATATCAAAAACGGCAAAAAGTATATAAAAAAAGAAATGTTGGAATATCTTGATAGATTTGTGAAAAATTCAATATTGACCGGTGCCTCAATTATAAACGAAAGAAGTTTCCGTACAAAAGATTATAAAAAATATACTTTAGACAAATTAAATAGAATGACCAAGGAAAATTTGGCAAAAAATGCTATCCTCAAACTGAAGACCAAAGCTTCCCCAAAATATCCGGCAGGCAATGAAAAAGCCCTTGTTGACGGACTATTTGGAGACCTCGACTTTCATCACAATTGGCTTGGATTTGAAGGTAATGATATGATTGTTGAGATTGATTTAAAAAAAGTGTATCCGGTGTCAGAAATAGAGATGAACTTCCTAAAAGCAGTTGGCTCGTGGATATTCTTACCCGTAAACATTAAAATCGAAACTTCAAAGGACGGTGTGAATTACGAGACTGCAGCCTCTGTCAAGGGCGATAATTCAAATCGGAATTATCTGACAAAATCAATCCCTTTCAAAATAACTTTTGGTCCAAAAGATACAAGGTATTTGAGAATAACCGCTACATCAATGAAAACTTGTCCCAAATGGCATCGCGGTTTTGGCAAACCGTCATGGATATTTACCGATGAGATAATTGTAAATTGATATACTCAAACCACACTATTCATAAAATACTGAAATATCGTTCAGGCTTTTTCTGTTTATATCTGGCACATACAATGGTTCTTTTGGATAACCAACCGGCAGAAGCAAAAAAGGCTTCTCGTTGACAGGTCTATCCAATATTTTTGTTAGAAAACCCATTGGACTTGGGGTATAAGTCAGAGTAGATAGCCCTGCATTGTGGATAGCGGCTATCAACATTCCACAGGCAAGACCTACAGACTCATTGACATAATAATTGTTTATCCTATTTCCGTTTTCATCTATATCATAAGGCTTTTTGAAAACTGCAACCAACCAGGGAGCTTTTTCCAAAAAAGGCTTCTGTGTGTTAGTTGCCAAATGCTCCAAGTCTTTTTTCCATTCTGCACCCATTCTTTGTTCATAGCTTTTCTTTTCTTCCATTTCTGCTGCTTGCCTGATCTTTGATTTCAAATCCGGATTGGATATAGCGCAGAATGTCCATGGTTGATGATTGGCTCCTGATGGTGCAGTAGATGCGCTCATAAGTATATTCTCGATAATCTCTCTTGGTACGCGTTTTGAGGAATATTCCCTTACCGTTCTCCTTTTGTCAAGCCATTTGTAAAACTCTCCACTCCTTTTCAGCATTACTTCCTCTCCAAACTTATCAGACTTATACAATTTGTGCTTGTATCCGTCAATCACGATATAATCTTCATTGCTTTTCATCCGGTGTAAAGTTTTATCAGCTACATTTTATCTTTTATCATCTTTTTTGATAATCTCTTTTAGTCTCTCTATAAGATTTCTTGCTTTTATATTCTTATCGATTATCCTTTTGTTTTTATCCAAAATATAAATCATAGGTATTCCACCTACATTAAACTTACGCAAAAATTTGGTTTTCCCTCCTTTATCGGCAAGATTATAGGCAAACTTGTCCATATTTTCCTTTTTTACTCCATCCCAACACCTGTATGTATCACTTCGTTGACGTGTGCAAACAGTGACAATTTTCACAGCTTTATTTTTAAATTCTTTTCTCAGATTATTGAGAATGGGCATTGCATGACGACAATGGCTGCATCCGGGTCTCCAAAACACCAAAATCATATATTCGGCGGTGATATCCAACAATCGCACACTATCCCCCTTTTGAGTAACAAAAGTAATATCAGGTATAATCTTACCATTCAAGGTAAGCTCTTTTCTATCGGCTTGGTCTTGAACATAAGCGTGGGTATTTTGGGGTACCCAAGGGGCTTTTTCTTTATTGTAATAATTTCTGGCAATATGCACATATACCCTATCAAACCATCCCTTGTATCCCCTGTTATATTTTTTTAAGAAAAATGGCAAATAGTATTCATACATTTTACTTTTAAATCCCATTTCGCTGAATAATTCATCAATTTTATTATTGACAACACTTGGCTTTAATATCAAAATTTTATCAAAATATCGCATCAACTCTTTATGCGTCCCGGGCAGTCTAAAAGTCACAGGATTACTGAAATCCAAATTATCCAAATAGTGTTTGAGCTTATAGTCCAATAGCTTTTCTTCAAGTTCTGAAGCCGGAACTCCGTTAAATACCGGATCAACCCAATCCAATTCACTTTTGATTAAAAGAGCGGCAAGAGTTCCTTTGTGCTTGTTGATAAATCCCAACCTAATATTGTTCATCAGTCTATGTACTGAATCCAATTTCACTTGATTTTGCCCTCTTGAAAGAAGATTTGATTTCAATTTGAGATTGTCAATAGACACAAGATAATCAACATAAATCTTGTTTTCCGGAGAGTTTTGCACCTTAATTTTTCTTCTGTGCAAAAAATCAAAATACACATCAAAAGTATTATCACCGGGCTTGATGATTAGCTTATACATTTGTTTATTTCTTCTCTTACCTATGAAGTAAACACCCGCCTCCAAATCAACATCTCCTTTATATATAAATAAACCGGATGAATCACTTCTAATCGTGTCAAGTATCTCCGGTCTCTCTCCATTAGGGATAGATACTATAAGTAAGCTATCATTAAGATTATTGGTATGAATTTTGATTTCAAACTGTGCTGATATAAACCCAAAATAAAATATCAATAAAAAGCTAAATAAGTATTTCATCAAACTTATTTTGTTAAAAATCTATAAACTTATTCATTTGTTCACATAAATCTTTCGATTTTTGAGCAGCAGCCTCGGCAAAATCCCTTGAGTCAGAAGCGAAAATTATTCCCCGGGAGGAATTTATCAAAAGCCCGTAATCATCAATAAGACCATTGCGAATGACGCCTTCCAAGTCACCTCCCTGAGCACCAATACCGGGAACAAGTAAAAAGTGATTGGGAATGAGTTTTCTTATATTTTTAAAATCTTCCGGATGAGTCGCTCCTACCACATACATCATATTCTTATCATCGCCCCAAGTTGAAGACACTTTCAATACTTCCTCATACAATTTGGTTTTCCCACCCTCAATTTTCAGATATTGGAAGTCTTGGCTCCCTTTATTTGATGTAAGAGCTAAGAGTATTACCCATCTATCTTTGTAATTAAGAAATGGAGAGACAGAGTCAATCCCCATATATGGTGCTACTGTCACAGCATCCGTATTCATATTTTCAAAAAACGCCCTGGCATACATGCTTGATGTATTACCGATATCTGCTCGTTTGGCATCAGCAATGACAAAAACATCATCAGGAATCAGCTTTATTGTCGCTTCCAGATTTTCCCAACCTTTGACACCTTGCGCTTCGTAAAAAGCCGTATTTAGCTTATAAGCAACAGCGTATTTTGAAGTAGCTTCGATAATTCTTTTGTTAAATTCCAAAACAGGATTGTCATATTCTTCTATCAAAAACTCAGGTATCTTTCTTATATCGGTATCTAAACCAACACACAGCAGTGATCTTTTTTGTTTTATATTATCGACTAAAACTTTCCTTTTCATAATCAGATAGCTACGACATCTATAATTTCAGGCATGTTTTCCGTAACAAATTCTTTGACGCTGTATTTCAAAGTCAATTCCGCTCTGGTACAAGTCGAGCAAGCTCCCAACCACTTCACCAAAACAACAGAATCATCCTTGATATCAACAACCTTAATATTGCCATTATCCGCAAGCATATGCGGTCTAAGTTTATCCAATAATTTATCAACTTTTTCAAGTTGTTCTTTTTTACTTACATCCATTATCAAATATTTTATATAGTGTCTGTTTTCTTGCAGGCACTACGTAGTTATTTTTACGACCTTAGTAGGTCCTGCAACTTCATTTCTCAACTGAGTTTGTTTATCAACGGCAGCGGCTAAATCCAAATAGTACTGCCTTACAGGACTATCTTCCTGAAGCACTCCCGGCTTACCACTATCCCCTCCTTCTCTTATAGACTCTATGATTGGTATCTGAGCCAAGACTTCAGTTCCTCCTTTTTCTGCCAATACTTTTCCACCTCCTTTACCAAAAAGATAAAATTTCTTTTCAGGTGCTTCTGCGCAGGAGAACCACGACATATTTTCTACAACACCCAATATTGGCACTTCGACATTATTCATCATAAACATATTCATCGCTTTAACCGCATCATCAAGCGCCACCTGCTGCGGTGTAGTCACCATAACAACCCCGGTAACTGAAAGCAATTGCACCAAAGACAACTGTACATCTCCTGTACCCGGAGGCAAATCAATCAACATATAATCCAAGTCAGGCCATACAACATCTTTAACAAATTGCTTCATCACACCATCGAGTTTTGGTCCTCTCAGTACCACTGCTTGCTCGGGATTTATAAAAAAACCAATTGACATGGCGTGAATGCCGTATGCTTCAATGGGCAATAATTTATCGATTCCATAAACTTTTTTCAAGCCCGGTCTTTCTCCTACTAAATTAAGCATTGTAGGTATGGAAGGTCCATACATATCACCATCCAAAACCCCCACTTTATACCCCATCTCCTTTAAGGCTAACGCGAGATTAATAGTTACCGTTGATTTACCGACACCACCCTTGCCGGAAGCGATTGCTATTACATTTTTTACTTGAGGCAACGGATTACCACTCAAGTCTATCAAAGGCTGAACAAAGGTTTTATACTCTTCTTTCTCTTCCTTTTTAGGACCTCTTGCCAATGACTCCTTGGTGACCATATTGACATTGACATTCGCTTCGGGAAAAACCTTTTGAATCTCCTCTATAGCTTTCATATTAAGTTCCCCCTTAATTATGGGTTCAAGATCATTAACTATCAGGTCAAAGCTTACATTATTTCCGTTGACTTCAATATTATGCACTTTTTTTGCCGTAATCAAATCAACTCCGGTAAGTGGGTCCAGAATCTTTTTTAAAGCTTCCAGTATTTTATTTTCAATCATTTATTTTTTATTTTAATCCTTGAATTTATATATCTTAGTATCGTCTTCATAAAAATATACTTTATTATACAACTCCATTGTAAACATCTTTGATTTAAAATTGTAGTACAATATTATAATAGTATTTAAAATATATATACTATTGTGCTGCGTTTATGGTTAAACACATAATATTTATGAAAGTTTATACAGATATAAATAAATTACCTCATTTTGATTCTTCGGTCATTACCCTTGGCTCTTTTGATGGAATTCATATAGCACACAAAAAAATAATAGACCTACTCAATGCAAAAGCCAGGGAATATGATACTAAAAGTGTGGTAATCAGTTTTTCGCCCCATCCGAGAATGGTTTTGTCTCAAAACGATACTGATTTTAGACTACTGACTACCGATGAAGAGAAAATAAAAAGACTTGAAGAATTGGGAGTTGACGTACTCCTGCTAGTCCCATTTACCGTTGAGTTTTCAAGAATGGCACCAAGAGAATATGTAGAGAAATTTATTTGTAGTGTTTTCAATCCCAAAATAGTCTTGCTGGGTTATGACCACAGATTTGGGCTGAATCGCGAAGGGAATATTGACCTGATTCGACAATACGAACAAAAATGCGGATTCAAAGTACTAAAAATCGATGTCGAAAAACACAATGATAAACCGGTTAGTTCCACCATCATCAGAAACTACCTTTTGGAAGGTAATTTGAAAAAAGCTAATCTCTTGTTAGGAAGAAATTATTCAATCTCAGGGGTGGTAATTCACGGCAACAAACTAGGGAGAAAAATAGGGTTCAGAACAGCAAATCTTAAAGTTGATGTCAATAAATTAATTCCTAAAAACGGAGTTTATGCTGCAATTGCTCATATAGAAGATAAGCGATACAATGGGATGGTGTATATCGGAATCAAGCATTTTGGCGATAACAAAAAAGAGAGGGTAATCGA
>JALVEE010000358.1 GCA_027008645.1 Saprospiraceae bacterium | reverse complement strand
AATTTCTAAGCTTAGAATATTGCCTGTCATTAAACCTTACGCCGTCAGTCTCAGCCTTCTCTAGACGCCTGATAAGTCCTTTACCCTCTGTTATTACCTTGGTGGCTAGGGGAGACCTCTTAGTGGTTTTATTGGTTTTTTTTCGGCCACGTAGACTCTTAACCGAGGACTTACCCTCTTTGACTTTCTGCCATTCATTTAATTGTTCAGTTTCTGTATTCAAACGACTCAATTCAATTAGTAGAGATTTATTGGTTTTATTTGCTCTAGCTTCTTGGCGTAGCTTTTCCGGCAGGCTATTTAAGCTCAAAAGTTCGTTAACAGTCACTCGAGATTTACCAATGACCTTGGCTAGTTCCTCTTGGGTGTAATTATAACGCTGCATAATCCGTTGCAGGGCTTCGGCTTCTTCAATAGGATTTAAATCCTCACGTTGTAAATTTTCAATCAAGGCAATCTCATCGGCATTGCCGGTAGTTAAAATGGCAGCAATAGACTCTTTACCCAACAGTTGGTGGGCTCGAAATCGTCGTTCACCAGCTACAATGAAAAACTCACCGTGATTTTCTGCGTCCGGTTTTACGGTAATTGGTTGTAATAGTCCGTGCTTATCAATTGAGTTTGCTAATTCTTTTAATCGCTCAGGCTCAAACTCTTGCCGCGGCTGGTCTGGATTTGGGCTTAAATTTAATAATTTAACTTCTATAACTTTAGGCAAGTCATTTGAAACATTAAAAAGCACATCTTTTTTTTGCTTCTTTAAACGGTCTTTTAGTGATGTTTTAGTCATAATTAATAATATAATCAGCTAGCTCATAATAGTGTTCGATACTGGAGGTTCGGGGTAAATATTCTAAGGTTGGACGGTTTTCATCTACAGACTTATCAAAATTAGTACTGCGATGGATTGGCTCAAATACTTTTACTTCCGGTTCAAGGCCTTCTTTTAACTCATTCAAATACTTTTTGTCATGACTGTAGTTTGGATTATACATGGTTGGCAAGACTCCAAGTATCTGCAAAGTTGGATTTGCTTGCAATTGAACTTTATTGATTGTTGGTAAAAGTAGCTCTATCCCCCGAGTAGACATCCTGTCTGTCTTGACTGGAATTAGGGCTACATCGGCTGCCGACAGAGCATTAATTGTCAACAATGTCAAGGTTGGTGGGCAATCAATTAAGATGTAATCATAAGCCTCTCGTAAGAGCTTTAATTTGCTCCTTAATATAGCAGTAGTGTTCCATCCTTGGGTTAGTAAGACTGGTTCAGCACTGGCTAAATTGATGCTCGAAGCCAGCAATGTCGGACGTCCGACATCTTCATCACCTGAAATAACCAATTCTGAAAAACTCTTATCCTCAATAAGCCCATTATATATGGTCTTTTTCTCATCTTCTAAGCCTACAGGATCAAAACCGTAATAATCAGTCAGGCTAGCTTGTGGATCTAAGTCAACCACTAAGACAGTTTTTTGCCTTTGCATCAACGCATAAGCAAGGTTAACGGTGGTTGTTGTTTTTCC
>JALVEE010000357.1 GCA_027008645.1 Saprospiraceae bacterium | reverse complement strand
CGTTTTCATTTTGAAATGAAATATTGGTAGCAATACTATTTACTTTGGGATAATTCAAAATAATATTTCCGTGTATTTGGAACAATTGGCTTGTAACGTCCATAAGTGTATTTGCATCAGGCCGGAAATTAACAAGATCATATAATTTTATCAATTTTGAATCTATTGGATATTGTGAATTACCGTCACTTCTTAGTAAAATAAACGGGAAAGCAATTTTATCATTAGGTTTCAATCCGGGCAAATGATCGATATAGGCACAGTAATCATATTGGAGATTTTTCTTTAAATCAATCTGATAAGCCATATTGTTTCCTTGTACATTAACATAACTAAATCCTGCATCTTTTGAAACAATATTTAACTTTTTTATTCCTAAGAGCCTTACGTCTTCAAATTGAAATGTAGCCAAAGTACCATCCAGTTGATTTTCCTTTATTCTGAAGTTTTTATATTTCAATTGGAATCCTTTTGCATCAATAAAACCTTTGTTCAATATCAAACCATCAGCATTGAATATCCAATCCGTACTTTTTAAACTCCATTTATCCAATTTAATATTCAATTCTTTTGTTCCTTTGATTTGTGCAATATTATCTTTTCCTATTATAATATCTCCAATATTCAATTTTATATCTTTAGGATAAATATTTTTAATATCCGAATGTAAAACAGAATTCAAAACAAGGGTTTTGTTTTCAATTCCTGATTTATTGCTTATTGCTTCAACATTGTGAAAACCAAACAAAGTATATTTTAAATTTTGACCGTTCTTAGCTGCTACAGGGATTCTTTTTTGAGAGCCGAGAGGATCTTTGTCGCTTTTATCAGCAGAAAAAGCACTTATTTCTGTTTTTTTATCCTTTCCGACAATATAGATTTCCGGTAATGTTATATTGTTTATATTAAAATATTGTTGCTTCAGTTTTACTTTCCCACTTATAACTCCGAAATGAGAATTGGAAGTCTTGGGAGCTACTGCAATTCCTTTTTTATTGCTAAATACAGCACTAATTTCCTTAACAAAAATATCAAGAGAATTTTTATCAGTCATTACAGGCAGTTTTGAAGGTATTGCCTGAGGTAATGTATCTCCCTGAGCAATCTGACCGGCAGAAATTGTTATTTTCCCAAATTCCAATTCGGTATTTTTATCTATTTTAAATTGATTATTGCTATTGATGTTTATAAAACCGCCCGATATTTCCGCTTTTTTAGGTGATATGGATTTCAGGTCGCTTATATAGATTGGGAATCCCAAGAGATGAGTTATATCCATATCATCATAGATAGTAAGATGAAAATCATGGACAATACAATTGTTTGTATCCCGTGGTTCTTTGAGTATCACATCCCATTTATCTCCGATATATTGTGATTGAGCTTTTGCTGCAATATAAGTTTTTTTAAATAACCCTAAGGGGACATTTCGCTTATAATAATATCCTTTTGAATCGGATAGTACAGACAAAGTATCATCACTATTACTAAATAACAGATTAGAAAATTGACCGTTTCCACCGGAAGAAGATTGTTTTTCTTTCACAATAGCATTGTTCACAGGAATATTATCACCTTTTCCTGCATAGATTTTGCCTTTTATGCAAGTGGCAGGAGATAAAGATCCCTTCAGTATAGTTTTC
This sequence comes from Saprospiraceae bacterium, assembly GCA_027008645.1. Lineage (GTDB taxonomy): Bacteria > Bacteroidota > Bacteroidia > Chitinophagales > Saprospiraceae > JADJGA01. The sequence goes on along the minus strand of JALVEE010000357.1, from coordinate 4,858 downwards.
TTTGTACTGAGAGGTATATTTACGGTTACAGATTGCGATTCGTAATTTTTAAGACCGGAAGGTACCGTTACTAAAATTTCATATTGTTCTGCCGCATTATCAAAACTAAAATTAACAAGTCCAAAACCTTTTGTTGTTTTTTTAAGAGGACAATTTCCAAAAAAACAAGGAGAAGTAGAAACATCTTTGATTGCAACAAGTGCACCGTTAATTGGTTTTTTTGTGTTTTTATCCAAAATCTGAACAACAAGACGTCTTTTTAACTTGAATAGTTTAAATGTTCCCAAATCCTGATTGCTTTTATCAATAACAACCTTGAATGTATCAAGACCATAATTTGTCTTTTCTATTACAAGCAATTGTTCTTTTCCGGGTAATTTTAAAGCAGGGTAATCATAAAACTCTCCAAGCTCATTGGTTGTTTCTGCAATTTGATCAGGAATAATCATCACTTTTGCATCGGAAATCGGTTGTTGGGTTTCGCCATCCACTATTCTACCCCTGATTTTCGCCCCGCGTTTCATTGTAATTACTATATTCATTTTTTCTCCCATTCTCAATTGCTTTTTAAATGTGAGTGCTGTAGAACTTAATCTCCCGTCTTGTTCTGCCAATTCATAACCGGGTTTATCTACTTTTATAATAGCAATATTATCCTTTAGTTTTTCCGGTGTATGTAATAAAGCGAGATTTCTAAACTTAAATTTACCATCTTTGGATGTTCCGAAAAAATTGAATCTATAAACATGGTGGAGACAAAAACATTCCTGATTTTTAAGTTTATTATCCAATTCCGTTTCAAATATATTTGCCGGATCCAATTTGTACTTTAAATGATCTCCATTATCAGCAACATATATTTCATCCAGAGTCAATTTTACATTCTCAATAGGCGTATGATTATTATCCTCATCATAAATAGTACCTGTAATCATTGGAAATTCCTGATCCAAAGATATTTTTTCTGTAAAGTTTTCCGGATTTTGATAATTTTCTAATATATCGGCTGAATTAGCTTTATTCAATTCCGCTTGAATTGAGAATAACCGGGGTCCAAAGGGTTTAAAATTGTTGATATTGGATTCAGATGGAGCGACATAAATATAATATTGCCGCAGCGGGATAGTATTAAGCACAAGATTACTAAAGTGAGCAATTCCCTGATCATCGGTGGCTGTATTTGCGACAAGTTTCATGTTATCCGGCAAGTCAAGATATACGGCATTATCCCTATATTCTTTAGGCCATCCATCTTCTTGAGGAAATGGACTTGAACCCATCACGGAGATACTTTTTTTGCGTAATAAATAAACCGGAGCACCGACAAGATTACCTGTGTTGTAAAATCCTTCAGCTTTAAACATTTTTACCCATAAATCATTCCAGTCAAGTTTGACATCAAGATCAAATGATTTTACTTTAAAATCGAAATCAACAGCATCATTTTGCTCTCCTGTATTTATTATTTTTGAATTGTAAGAATAAGTTTCGTAAAACTCTGAATGAGGAGCTTCGATTTCAATTCTCAAAACCCGAAAAACAGGTATCGGAGTAAACATTTTAACATTTTGAGAGATATAATCAGCTACCTGTCCGAGTTTTATATTATTGATAAATTCAAAACAGTAAGATCCGTCTTTGGCTGTCTTAGTTGTAGCAAGAACATAACCTGAAGGAATTCCGGTATCATAATTGCTAACATTCAATTCGTGTTTCTGTTCTCCATTCGGATCAAATGTATAGTCAACAATGAGCTTAATATTAGCTTTATTCATCGGGTAACTTATATCATTTAGTTCAGGATAATTGTATTGTATTTTTCCGCATACTTTTGTAGTTACAAATTTAGGTGTGACATCTATAGAAGGAGGAATGATAGAATCTATTTGGAAAGTACTATCAATTGTACTAAAATCAACAGGGTCAAATAACTTTAATTTCTTGCCATAAGTAAATGTACATATTTCACTATAACCGTCATTTTTAAATTCCGTTTTTTCATTAGGATCAAATGCACGTATTTGTATAATGTATGTTTTACCTTTTTCCAAAGACGGATCTGCCATTGAGTAAACATAACTATTAGTTGAAGTATTGGTTTCAAAAAAGGGTGGATATACCATTGCATTAGCGGCATCATTTGGGTCTTGTCCTTCCTGAAGTTCTGTCAGGGTAAAAGTATATTGTGTATTTAAGGGACTATTTACGGGTATAGTCCAGGAAAAAACGATATTTTGTGATTCGGTTGCCATTATATTATCTCCACACAGAGGAGAAATCACTTGAGGAGGATCAATATGAAAAATACCAAAATCCTGTGAACAACCTATCGGCTCATCACCTGAAAGAGGCTGATCTGTATCGTAGTCAAATGCCCTGATACAAATATGATAATATCCCTCCGGTAATCCATCGCTAAGAATGATGCTTTTTGCATTTGTACCGGTAATGGTCATGTGCTCTGAGGAGAAAAAATCCAATTCGCTACCATTGAATGAAATACTCCCGCCTGCCGGAATTTCAACAGGCTGCGGGGGTTTGTAATTATCATCTGTCTCCACCCTCACTCCATTGTCTCCTTGAAGGAATCCTTTGAAATAAACCTGATATGGTTGCATATTTGCATTGGGTTGACCGGTTAAGATCATTACGAGTTTATTCTCATACGAGGTATAATCTTCGATATGCGAACTATATGGAGGTTGTACGAGAATTTGTATGGTGACAGAGTTTTGTGCTTTTATATTGAAAAAAGCAAAAAGCAGTATATTGAGGAATAATATGCGTTTCATATTAAAAATGTTTTTTTCTGTTACTATTAAAACTTATGTTATAGCTGACTCTTATTGTTGATTCTGTAAAATCCCGGATTATTTGAGTGTTTTTAGAATTATTTTTTAGCAAAAATATAATCAATTTTAAAGATTGAGATTTGGATAATTTTCCTGTCAAATTGAGATTCAATCTGGAAGTATAACCATTGCTTTGACTATTGAAAGTATTTGAAGTATATGTATAATTCAGTCCGGAGTACAATTTCCTTTTGAAAAACGGCATGCTTAATCCAAGGGTTCCTCCGTAAGAATTTGTCTTTCCTGCTGATATTTCATTGCGAATGTACAAAGCACTAACTCTAAAATTCAGTCCTCGTTTTAGCAAAGAAACAATATAATTGAAATTAGTATTTAGGGACTTCATCTGAGTATATTTGACTGTGTAAGTATTTTTATCATTAAGATTTTGATAATTGATCATAAAATTGACATTGTGCATGATATTTTTATTAACAAAACTATATCTTGGCATTATCATCAATGATTGTGTCACATTTCTGAGCAATGTCGTATCAGAAATAGATTTTAAAAGTGGATTTTGGCTAACTCCGAAATTTGAATATTGCATACTGATTCCAAATTTTTGATTCGGCTGATAGTTTAAAGAAAGATTTCCGATTTTCCTCGTGGTTTTAGAAGCTCTATTCGATCTTACATTATCATTTTGTATTCCAAAAGAACCTCTGAATCTGAATTTTGATTTCAGAGCAGAAAAACTTATTCCTGTCAAATATTGCTCAACATCATCTTTAAAATAATATGCCCCCATACTTTGATAACCCGGGTCAACTCTTTTGTATAAAATATTCCAGGAAAACTTATTTGTTTTATATTCCAATTTTGTCTCTCCGGCAAAAGATACTTTTGTGTTAATTCTCGGGGTGTAAATAGCAAACAATGTATTTTTGAAAGGAAATGAATCAACACCGATAGAATCTTTGTTAATATCGCGGGAATATGCACTACCACCTATATCAAGTTTGTATATCAGATTTTTAATTATGTGGAATTGCGTGGATATTCCCAAAACCAGATTTTCTTCCGGATGAATAGCCGTAGAAATATCAGGACTTTGAATAGAAAATGCGTCATCTTTTGCCTTTAACATTATCAAATCAAAATGATTTCGTGCAGTACCAAAACCTATTTTTGCCGCAAATCCCTTTCTGGAAAAACTTGGACGAACTGTCCTGCTAAGATCATTTTGAGGAGTAAGTGTTGTATCCCTCGGTACTGCTTTATTGAATCTGCCGTACATAAATGCCAAACGAAACTTGCCGGGAGTAAATTCAAATCCTCCGCCTAAAATACGGTGTCCGGCTAAGGTATATGGCGAAAAATTTAAGTTGCGATACCCCAAATGAAGTTTTATTGACTTATAATAAGGGCTGATTCCAAACTGATTGAAAGGTTGACGAAAATCCCGTTGGTAATTGGAAAAAAGAAATGAAAACGGCAAATCAAAACCATATAGATGCGCCACAGGAGCACCTGACAATACATAAGAAAATTTAGGTTTTCTTGGTTCAATTCCTTTGACATTGTAAAAAATGGTAGAAATTCCAATTCTTCCGGATATATAAATTCCGCTTTTGGTATCCTTGATTTTTGATAAATCCTGTCCCGAAAGCAATCCTGAAAAACACAGAAAGAAAAATAATACTTTTTTTATCATAATAGAATTATTATACTTTATCTTGCAATAACCACTTTTTTATAAATAGTTTCTCGCTCTAATTTGATTTTCACAAAATACAGCCCTTCTTCAATATTAGAAATATTAATATTTGAATCGACATTTGTTTTCTTTAACATAATCTTACCTGAAAGATCAAACAATTCTATTGATTTTATATTTAAGTCTGCCTGAATAGGAAGAATTTGAATCATATCATTTGCAGGATTAGGATAAATTTTCACAAGATTATTTTTCAGTGATATATCGTTAATTCCTGTCGTCTTATCCTCAATACAAATAGTAGTATCCATGCTGCAATTCAACAGACTATCCCAAACCACCAATT
>JALVEE010000356.1 GCA_027008645.1 Saprospiraceae bacterium | reverse complement strand
TTGTTTTGGAAACCGGCAACCTTTGAGAATTTTGGTCCTATTTCCAAATAATTGATAGTCCTGTACATTCTGTATAATACATATAGGTCATACGTTTTCCATTTTACATCAACAGAGGGAAATTTTGTATTAGTACTCTCATAAAGTTGATGTTCTGTATTGTACATAATGTCAAATGTGAAGCCATGAATATATCCAAAATTTATTGCAAACTTGGCTCCGTAACCAAAACCTGTACTTACTTTTTGATTGAGATAACTTTCGTCCATTACATTTTTATTAATCAATAATGAAGGGCCCCAAGCTCCTTTTAGTCCGGCATCAAACCACAATTCTTGTGCTGATAAACTGATATTTATTGCTAAAAATAACGTAAAAAGTAAAATGATTTTTTTCATAAGTCCTTGATTTAATTTGTTAAAATATTAATTGAATATCAATCCATAACCGTGTTCGTGATTGAATCAAGCATGAATTGTAAAGTAAACGGGATAGTAAAAGTAGAAAAAATATTTTATTTAGAAAGAATAAATATAGTTTTATTTGAAATTTAAAGACTTTATTGGATACCCCCAGTTTGATTTGCATCCTCCGTGTATTAACTATTCCACAAAGAACACAAAGAAGACACAAAGAACCACAAAGCAATAATCCTCTCTGTGTTTCTCTGTGCTTCCTCTGTGTATATTGCTTTTTCAAAATCTCTGTGGCATAACTTTTACTATTCCACAAAGAACACAAAGAAGACAAGGTGCATTTCATTTTTTCGCATTAAAGTTTAATTTTTCTATATGCACAGACCACCCTACTTATGAAATTAATCCGTTTTACTTATAAATACTACATCAATGTGCCATTAGGTACAAAATATGGGTAAAAAAGGGCTTTTATCCAACTAAAATGCGTGCCGTAGGTACGCAATGTTGCCCACATCAACAAAATTTCTTGTAATAACGCGAAAAAATGAAATGCACCCATGAGACACAAAGAACCACAAAGTAATATTTCTCTCTGTGTTTCTCTGTGCCTCCTCTGTGTATTTTGCTTTTTCAAAATCTCTGTGGCATAACTTATTTTAAATACACCGCAAAATACAATAAAAATCTCTGTGATACAGCTTTAACTATTCCATAAAGTAATATCAAGGGATTTGTTTTTGCTCAATATCACGCCAAACAAATAATACGATAGAATGCCTAACAGGACTCCGATTGTAGAACCAAATAAAACATCATCTAGGAAATGCTGAACCAAGTAAATTCTCGAGAAACCAACTGCAAATGCCAATATGAAATACAGTATTTGAAAGTATTTATTCTTTGAAAATAGGGCGAGTAGGGTAAAAATCGAAAATGCAGCCATAGTATGCCCTGAAGGAAAACTGTTGTGTCCGGAATGATAACTTACACCGTCGATTAATTCTACAGGGAAACTATCTATGGTCTTTCGAAAATAGGTTAATGGTCTGGGGTGTTTGAAGTATTGTTTAAGAAAATAGGAGACTAAAGGCATTATAGCTCCTAAAAATAATATCGAAAATGAAACTCTGGACTTTTTGTATAAATAATAAAAAAAGAAAAAAACAAATGTATAGTACTCTCCGATTTTGGTTAATTGAATGAAAGATTTATTTAGAAATGGTGTTCTATGCTTATCCAAAAACTCAAGAAAAAATGCTTTGTCAAAGTTGATGATAATATACGAACTGCCTATTACCATCAATAAAAACAATATGAAATATATTTTAGAGTCAACAATCGCACTAACTAATCTTTTCCCTTTCATGTTTTCTGTTAAAAATATTAATCAAATTGGTTTTAAGAGTATTTATATCCAGGATTTTTGTCCCTGTCAAAGCCTTGAAAGTAATGAATATACTTATCGGTAGTAATACTATTACCGGAAGCCAAGCATTGAAAATAGGATTGAACATCATATTTTTATTAAATTTATCACCTGATATGCTCAATAAAATAAAAAATGTGAAAAACATTATCGCTATAAGTACCGGATATCCGTATCCCCCTTTACGTATGATTGAACCCAATGGAGCTCCGATAAATAAAAATATGATACACACCAAAGCCCAACTGTATTGCTGATGTAATGCTATAACCCAGTAATTCTTTCTTTTTTTGTAATTTCTTATAGAAGATACTACGCCCGATATTATGTTTTTTTCATAGTCTATAGTTTCGGAAGTAGAATAAACCAAATTGGATTTATCCATGTCTTCAAATGTTTCTATAAAAGTTTTGAGTGAATCAAAATCAGCTATTTTTTTTTGCTTTGCATATTTTCTTTTTCTCTTAGATCTGTGTTTTTTCTTTTTTTTATGTTTAGATAGGATATTTGCCTTTTTGAAAAGCTTTTTTTTCTCTATATCAATCCTTTCTATTTTATTTTTGTCTTCTTTTGATATCCTCTTGTTGTTTTTTTGATTATTTTTTTTCTTTTTAGTGTTTTCGGTAGTTTCGCTAAATAAATATGTGAATTTTGGTTTAAGACGCTTCTTTTTTCTTTCCAACTTGCTGCTTACACTATCGATTTCGGTCATCAATTGAAAAGAATTGAGTAGGTCTTTTCTTTTTGAGAAAAAATGTCCTGAGCCTTTTTTGTTAAATTCGGACATGTCAAATACTTTGGTCAGGGTGTCAAAATGAGTACGCATAAGAGGGTATGTCTTGCTCTTTTTTTTGCCTGTGTTTTTATTTTGTTTTTCGACGTATTGATAGCCGTCAAAAAGCTTCATTACAAAATAATTTCCATCTTTTGTAGTAAAAATCTTCCCCCTTTTGGCAGTAGTAATATTGTATTTCTCATTGCTGCGATCAAGGACGTCATACAGTTTTATGTCCTCAAGGTCTTTTCCGTTTTTGCTCTTTTTGTTTACTTGTATTGCGTAACCGTGAAAATCTTTGTTAAATACTTTCTCGAGGATATTCAGAGTAGGTTTTTTCTTCCTTATTTCGGTAAATAATTTCAAAAAATTGTACTGTGCTTTTGGTTTGAAATAATTGGACACAGAAAGGGAAAAGAAAAAAGTAAGTAAAGCTATGATAAAGCCGGGTTTCATTATTCGCAATAATGAGATCCCCGCAGATTTCATACTTGACAGTTCGTACTTTTCCGAAAGATTGCCGTAAACCATCACTGAAGATATCAATATTGTTATTGGGACAGCCATTGGGATAAGTGCAATACTATAGTAAAATATGAGTTGAACAAAATCGAAAGTTGAAAATCCTTTACCTGCAAATTCGTCGATATATTTCCACATAAATTGCATCACTAATACAAATTCTGCAACCAAAAATGATACGAGATACGGGGAAATAAAACTCTTAATAATATATTTATCAATTATTTTCACTAAGCAAAAAGTATTTTCTTAATCCTGTTATTTAATATAAGGAAATCAAATATATGAGTCTAACGGATAATTTAATTATTTCTTGTGTAGTATGAGTATTGAGAGATATCAATACTATATAAAAAAATAGAGCTTGTACATTTACAAGCTCTGTCTTATTTGTGACCTTATTCACAGTACCGAAGGTGGGAATCGAACCCACACGATATTGCTACCACTGGATTTTGAGTCCAGCGCGTCTACCAATTCCGCCACTTCGGCATATATTTTATCTCTTGACTTTTCAAAAGGAATGCAAAGGTAATAACATTTATTATTATTGCAAAATTTATTTAAAATAATTTGCGTATATCATTTCCCAAAGCAAAAATCATCAATGCTATTAAAAGGAAAAATCCTATTGTCGTCGCTATTTCTACTACCTTATCACTTGGTTTTCTCCTTGTAATCATTTCATATATCACAAATACGGCATGACCACCGTCAAGCCCCGGTATAGGTAGCAGATTTAAGAAAGCGAGTAAAAGAGATAACATTCCGGTCATAGTCCAAAACCTTTGCGCATTCCATGTGTCTCCAAACATTTTGCCCATTGAGATGACACTACCTACACTGTCCTTAGCCTTTAATTTACCTGAAAATATTTTTCCGAATGCTTTGACCTGTCCTGAAATAAAGTCCCAAGACCTCTTAATACCTATAGGAATAGATTGAGCCAAAGTGTATTTTTGATATTTTATATCGTAATAGTGGTCCGGGCCATACGGTGCAATGCCCAACATACTGTCATCTCCCAATGTCGCTTTCACTTGAACTGTATCCTTGTTGTTTCTTAGTACAGTGACGGTTATTTCGCTATTCGGGTGATTTTTTATATATTTTCTGGCATCATTTTCCCAAATCGCTTCTTTCCCGTTTACCTTAATGATTTTGTCGCCGGCTTTTAATCCGGCTTTCTCCGCAGGACTGCCTTTGGTAACAGCTTGGATAGTAAAGGGAATTCTGTAAGTAAAAATATAATTATCTTTTGCTTTTACAAGTATTGAAGCAGCATCTTCAGGTAAAGTGATTTCATATGGTTTACCGTTTCTTTCTACTTTAATAGTATTGACATCATCTAGTATAATCGATGTGACGAATTTGCCTTTGTCAAATTTTTCAAAAGGCTTGTTTCCTATGCTTAATATTTTGTCTCCGTCTTTTAATCCTAATTTTTCGCCTATACTATCAACTGTAATGCCATAAGTGACGTTTTCATTGGGAATGTACGAACTGCCGTAATGATATGTCAAAGCGATAAAAATAACCACTCCAAGTATTATATTGACAATAATGCCTCCAAGCATAATAATAAGCCTTTGCCAAGTCGGTTTGGCTCTGAATTCCCAAGGTTGAACCTCGCCTTTTAGTTGCTCCTTGTCAAAACTTTCATCAATCATTCCCGCTATTTTTACATAGCCTCCGAATGGAAGCCAACCGAGACCATATTCTGTTTCTCCTTTTTTAAATTTAAAAATCGAAAACCATGGATTGAAGAATAAGTAAAACTTTTCTACTTTGGTCTTAAAGAACTTTGCAGCAGCAAAATGCCCTCCCTCGTGTAATATTACAAGTAAACTTAGACTTAATATGACTTGTAGTGTTGTTGTTAATACTCCCATTTATTGTTTCTATTGTGAATTTTATTTATTTATAAGCTGTTGCGAATTACCTACAATTAACCACTGAACTCTAATATTGTTCAGAATGATTTTTAAAATTTGCGCAAAGGTAATTATTATCCTTGGGTTTTTGGTTATATGATAGCGAATGATTTAATGCGATTAATACAAAAAATAAATATATACCAATACTGTAAGACCTTTCAATGGTATTTTCGACTACAAATGAAATTGTGATAAGTATCATAAAACTCGTAAAAAAAGGGTCTTTTACCGCTCTTTTATAGAATATGGGAAAATATATACCTGCTAAAAATAGCAATAATCCCAAAATTCCGGAAGAAGATAGAATAAACAAAATCTGGTTATGGGGATACTTGAATTTTAATGTTTTATCCGGAAATAAGATTTTGTATGACTTGATGCTTTCGGTTTTTAAATCTCCGATTCCAACACCAAATAATTTATGCTTTTTAAAGATGTCATAGCCTGTTTTCCATGAATAAAATCTTTCAGAATCCGAATAATCTTCGCCTTTTCCTTTGATAAGCATTTTGTAATCATACTTGGCATAATCAATCTTGTTTTTGAAACTATCGATGAAATAATACGAAAATACGGGGAAGATAAATAAGAAAGCTATCAATAATACGACAGCATTCATTTTAAACCGGTTGCATTTTGGTATTAAATAGAGCAAAAGAATATACACAATGATTATACCGCTTCTGACTGCCAATATATGCAGAACCACAAAATTGAATATACCCATTAAAGCAATCAGTTTTATCACTTTTTTATATTTGAAAAAGTGGTTATTTATGTAGAGAATATAACCTGCTGCAACGGAGAAAGCAAGTAGAATGCTATATTTTATATGATCTATCGGGGTATCAATAATTTGACCTGTTTTGATTAAATTATCAACCTGTTCTTTGTTTGAAAAATAATTGAACAAAACAGGTATGGTACTGACGAACATTAAAATCACAAAGTAAATATACAATCTAAAATACTGCTTCAAAGGGATGTGGTCAAATGAATAAAAAGCAAAAGGTAAAATGAGAAATGGTAATTTTAATACAATATGGTGTTTCCACTCTATAAGGTCAAAACTATTAAATCCCGATAAAACAACTAAGATAAATATTAAAGGTATTACAATATATTCTTTGGATTGAGTAAATCTTGTAAATGTTGATTTTAAGTCTTTTCTTAAACTTATGCGGATTCCGTTTTTGTACTCAATATCTACAAATGCCATGAGAAAAATCAATCCCATTGTTATTGTAAGCAAAGTTTTTGAGTACAAAACAGATATTAAATATATGACCAATACTATCTCTATGAGTATGGATTTTATATTGATATTTTTATTAATTTGCATTTGATTTAAAACGCCCGTTGTATATTTTATTGTTTTTTTGAAATAAAAATAGTAAATCACTGCACAATTACTCAGTTATTTTCGTTATCTTTATTTAATCTATATATAATAACCCAATCTAATTATGAAAAAAATATTTATTCCTTTTTTGTTTATTGCCTTATTTGCTAATTCACAAACTCCTTGTGAGAGTGGATTTGCCGGAGAATATCCTTGTGAGGGTATCGATTTGTTGTCATTTTTACCGAATAGTTTATTTGGAGCTGAATGGGGCAATGATTGTTGGGGTTGGACTGATACTTTGACGGGAAGGGAGTATGCATTGTATGGAAATTCTGCTAATACTGCGTTTGTCGATATTACTGATCCTATTAATCCTGTATATATTGGTAAATTGAATAGTCATAGTGGTACAAGTATTTGGAGAGATATAAAAGTTTACAAGAATCACGCATTTATAGTTAGTGAAGCTCCAAATCACGGGATGCAAGTATTTGACTTGACCAGACTGAGAAATGTTGATGTGGATAGTATGCCAATGATTTTTTCGGAGGATGCTCATGACAATAGTTTTAACCATGCACACAATATCGCTGTAAATGAACAAACAGGGTATGCGTACATAGTTGGTGCAAATGTGTATGGAGGAGGGCCTGAATTTATCAATATTCAAGACCCGAAACATCCTGTGCCGGAAGGTGGATTTAGTGATGCAGGATATTCACATGATGCAGAGATTTTGGTATATGAGGGGCCGGATACCACATATCAAGGCAGAGAGATATATTTTGGAGCAAATGAACGAACAGTAGCGATTATTGATGTAACTGATAAAAAAAATCCTGTAATTATTTCTCAATTTTCTTATCCTTTGGTAAGATATACTCATCAACTTTGGTTGGATGATACCCAAAGGTTTTTGTTTGTAAACGATGAGTTGGATGAGCGAAATTATGGCAATAATACTAAAAATATTGTTTTTGATATTACAGACTTGGACAATCCTTTTTTGAGAACTGAGTATCTGGGCAAAACGACTGCTATTGATCACAATAATTATGTCGTTGGAGATGAATTGTACATCGCAAATTATCGGGCTGGAATACGTATATTAGATATAAAAAACATTGATAAATCCGATTCAATAATTTCAACGATGAATGAAATTGCATATTTTGATACTTATCCAAAAGATGATTATCCGAGATTTGATGGTGCATGGAGCGTTTACCCTTTTTTCAAAAGCGGAACTATAATCATAAGCGATATTAACAGGGGACTATTTATGGTGAAGAAAGCTGAAAATCCAAATTCTGTTTTGGCGGAAAAAGCTGAGAATAAAATATTGATTTATCCAAATCCTGTAAACGATTTGTTATCGATTGAATCTCTTGATAAAGATATAAATACATTAGAATTATATGATTTGCTCGGGAATAAAGTGAAATTTAAGTCTGAAGGCTTTGGTAATAAAACGAAGGTCGATCTAAGTGCTCTTAATACAGGAATTTATATATTTAACGTAAATGGGAAGTATCTTAAATTTGTAAAGAATTAAAGCATTATGAAGTATTTTATTTTTGTTTTATTATTTATGAGCTTTGCATGCACGGATAGAATGGATGAAGTGAAGGACTGCAATGATTTTGAATCTGCATTTTCTTTGACAGATACGGATGGAGATGGGTTGACGGATTGTGAAGAGACAAGCTCAGTTGATAATCCTAATACCGAATTGAAGCCAATAGGCATGACTGATCCAAATAATCCTTTTAACGGAGTTTTAGATACTTTTATCAACAAGGGGGGATCACTAAATGAATCTTTCAAAAGCGTAGTTAAAACCATTGATGGAGGGTTTGTCGTCTTAGGTTTTACGCAGAGCCAAAATGGTGACATTGTCGGTGCAAGGGGTAGCAATGATTTTTGGGTATTGAAATACGATATGTATCAAAATTTGGAATGGAGTAAAATTTACGGAGGGACAAATGAGGATATAGCTGCTAGGATCATACAGTTAAGCGATGGCTCGTATGCTTTGACAGGATTCAGTAAAAGCGATGATATTGATTTGAATAACAATAAGGGACAAAAAGATGTTTGGGTTATGAGGATAAGTGAGACAGGAGATATTATGTGGAGTAAGTCCTATGGATTTACAGGAGATGAAGAGGGATTGTCTATTATTGAAAATAAAAATGGCGACTTAGTGGTTTGTGGTTATATTGATGTGACAGCATCCGGAGGGAAAGGTAATGATTTTAGGTTTCGTCAACATGGAGTAGGAGATATTTGGGTTTTAAAACTTAATTCAAATGGAGATAAAATTTGGAGAAGATATTTTGGAGGGACAAACAATGATAGAGCTTATGATTTAATTCAAGCTGAGGATGGTGGTTATTTGGTAGCGGGTACTTCTGAGAGTGAGGATTTTGATATTTCAAAACCAAATGGCAGTTATGATTATTGGTTGGTGAAATTATCCGAAGATGGCAATATGCTTTGGGAAAAATCTTTTGGAGGAGAAGAGATTGATGATTGCTTGAAAATTGTAGCTGTAGAAAATAATAATTTTTTATTGATTGGCAATACTTTTAGTTACAATCAAAATGGTATAAATAATAAAGGGTATTCGGATGCTTGGCTTGTCAAAATTGATTCTAAGGGAAATATATTGTGGCAAAATACATATGGAGGTAGCGCTTTTGATGCTGCAACTTCTGCTTTTTATGGAAAAAAAGGCGAATATATCATAGTCGGAAATACGAGGAGTAAGGATAAAGACTTAAGTGACAATAAAGGGCAGAATGATATTTGGGTATTCAAAACCGATAAAAATGGTAAAATGATATGGAACCGTAATTATGGGGGAAGTGGTATAGATATTGCAAATGATGTGATTGAACTAAATAACTATGCGCTTATTGTAATAGGGGAGTCCAATAGCAAAGAACAAGATGTCTCCGATAATAAAGGATACTCAGATGCCGTTATATTAAAAATAAGATAGTTTTTATGAAGAGATTGTTATTTATAATTATTTCGATAGTCATATTGCAATCATGTGGTGACGATATGCCAAAACCTGTTCCGGTATATGAGCCTACACCGGTCACATTGGAAATGCCTGAGGTTTTTAAAGACAGGATTTTGCCACCGATCATTCCTGTGGATAATCCATTGACAGAGGAGGGAATAGCCTTGGGAAAAAAGCTTTTTTACGATCCTATCTTGTCGGGAGATGGCTCTCAAGCCTGTGCAGCATGTCATAATCAAGCTAATGCATTTGCTGAGAATAGAAGGTTTAGTATAGGAATTGATAGGAAGGAAGGAACCAGAAATGCAATGCCATTGTTTAATTTAGCATATAACTATAAGGAAAAGTTCTTTTGGGATGGGCGTGCTTTTGACATAGAAAATCAAGCCGAAGGTCCGGTCGAAAATCCGATTGAGATGCATAATACGTGGGACAAAGCTGTTGAGTCTTTAAGTAAAAGCGATGTTTATCCGGATTTATTCAGGAAGGCTTTTGGAACAGATAAGATCACAAAGGAATTGACGGTAAAAGCCATAGCGCAATTTGAGCGAACAATGATTTCAGCCAATTCTAAATTTGATAGATTTTTATTAGGAAAAGAAGACTTGACTTTTGACGAGAGAATAGGGTATCAGATTTTTCTGTCAGAAGATAAAGGAGATTGTTTTCATTGTCACGGAAGTATTGACAATCCATTGTGGACAGACAATAGCTTTCACAATAATGGAATGGACTCGGTGTTTACCGATATAGGATTGGAAGAAGTGACAGGAAATCCGGCAGACAGAGGTCGGTTCAAAACACCGTCATTGAGAAATCTGAAATTTTCAGCACCGTATATGCATGATGGACGATTTGCCACTTTGGATGAAGTGATTGAACATTATAGTGAGGGCTTGGTCTTTTCTCCAAGTATTGATCCGCTGATGAAAAGCGCCTATAAGGGAGGTGTGCATCTATCTGAAACTGAAAAGCGACAGTTGAAGGCATTTCTTTTGTCCTTGAGTGATGATAGTTTTATAACGAATGCCGAGTATAGTAGATAAATAGAGACTAATCCACTTCTTCTGTATCAATCGCATCAATTGTTTTGGTTATTTTCACCAGCTCGATTTTCTTTTTACTTACTTTAAGGATTTTGAATTTATAATCTCCAATTTCAAATTCATCTCCTCTTTTTGGTATTTTTCCAAGAGTCATCACTATAAGTCCCGATAGCGTATTATATTCTTCATCATCAAGATGCAAACCATAAGTTTCGTTGATATAATCCAGTTCCAATCTACCTGAAAAAATATACTCATTATTGCCTAAGTCTTTTTCGATTGTGTCTTCACGGTCGTATTCATCCCTTATCTCTCCAAATATTTCTTCTATCAAATCTTCAAGAGTGACCAAACCGGATACACTTCCGTACTCATCGACAATTATCGTGAGATTTTGTGCATCTTTGATAAATCTAAGCATCAAATCCCTTACATTCATAGTTTCTGCAATAAATGTAATCGGCATAATGACTTCTTCCACTATTTTGAAATCCTCGATAATCAATTGTTGGTGGTGGATATATCCCAATACATTTTCGATAGTATCATCGATGACTATAATTCTCGAATGCTTTGATTTGGTAAAGACCTTTATCAAATCTTCTCTAGTAGCTGTTTTGTCGATAGTAACTATTTCCGGTCTTGGAACCATTACTTCTTTGACTTTTACTTGGTTGAGATTCAGTACATTTTGGAACATCTCTTTTTCTATATCATCATCTTCAGAGATATTACTATCTACAAAATTTTCCAAATCTATTCTCGTAAGTTGAATATTATTGTCTTCTATTTTAGTTTTGAAGATATATTTGAGTAAAAAAGTTGAAATATTTGTAAAAATAATTGTAGGTATTCTCAATATTATATTGAAAAAATATATTGGGAAAACCAAAGCGGTTATCATCTCATTGGCATATGCTCTGAATAATGTTTTGGGTATAAATTCGGCAAAAATAAGTACGAAAACCGTTATTGCGACAGTTTCTACCAATAGTCTTATCAGATTATTTGATATTAATTGATCGATATACGGGTCAAGCATTTTACTAAATAAAAAAGTCAATACTACCAAAGCGATATTATTTCCGATTAACAATACGCTGATGAATTCATTTGGTTTGTTGTAATAGGAAGATAAAATCTTAGCGCGTAAAGAATTTTTGTTTTTTTCTATTTCGATTCCTACCTTATTTGCAGATACAAAAGCAATTTCGGTACCGGAGAAAATAGCACTTAAGATAGTGAATATTATTATTCCAAAAATTATCATTTTATTACTTTATATCTTTAAAAATATCTTCAACTATTTTGCCAAAAAGTTTTTTCTTAATCTCAAACTCGGTAAATTCTCTATTTGAAACAAAGCCATAACCGTAAAGAGTATCACCTTTTGAAGGTTGCGTTATTTTTACAAATTTTTCAGTACTCAATATCTCTTTTTTTTCATCCCAAATCAATTCTGAAGTCTCCAGTTTATCATTATTAGTGTTGTACAATTTGACATTCTCTCTAACGATAAATTTTTTTTCTTTTATCAGATTTTCAGCTTTATCTGCAATTAGCCAACTATTGGGTTTGTCTTCGCTGTCTAAGAAGCTGATTTTTATTCCATTTGGATATTCGATTATTTTTTTATTGTCTTTGGTTTTTGAGATAAATACCGGACTTTCCAGCAACAATACTACATCAGCAGAATCACTGTATATCATCTTTATATTGTTTCCTTTTTCAACAGGTGCGGATTTTTTTTCAAACAAATCATCTATTTGTTTTGTACTTGAAGTACAACCGAGCAGGAAGAGCAGAGGGATAAATATCAAATTTTTCAAACTAATTAAGATTGTTGTAATGCAAAGATAAACATTTTTTTTTAAAGGAGTTGTCTGCAGGGAAATAATACACTAATTATAATTCTGTCAAAAACTCCATTATGTCAATGCCGTCTGAATAATCGTTTAGAGAAGGCTTTTGTGTTTCACCAAAACTCACTTCCCTGTCAAAATCCAGTAAATCCCCGGTTTTAGTCGCAACTACTTGGATTAACTCTTCATCGTTATTTATTCGTCTTTTCAATTGTTCCATATCCGAATACTCTTCGTAATGAAGATTGGATATCCGGGACAAATAGCTGATATCTTCTTTAAGAAAAAAAACTTCACCTTGGTAGATTTTATCCTTATTCAGCATAGCAATAGCTAAATTATAATCGTAGTTATTCATGTATTTATTGTGTTCCTTGAGGTATTGATGTCTATCGATAATTGATATGAAACTATTGAAATCATATTTTTCAGGAACATAAATCTTGGAAATATTGCGACAGCCCAGTCCAAAATAGTCAAAGATATCGTTGGATAGATTTACTATATCTTCTTCACTCTCATCTCCGGTCAGAACTGCTACGCCGTTACGGTTTTTTCTGATTATATGCGGTAATTTGCCAAAATAATACTCAAAATATCTATATGAATTATTGCTCCCTGTGGCTATTATTGCGTCGATATCCTTAAGCCTTTCCTTTTCTATAATCAAATCTTTTGTTTTTGGATTTATCTTATGGAATAGCTTGATTATATGCTTCATCAGGATTTCATCTTTGCTCGATAGCTTGATAATGGCTGTATGTCCGCTGATAAAAACGCACAATAAATCATGAAAACCTACTAAAGGGATATTGCCAGCCATGATAATTCCTATCTTTTTATTCGTATCAGTATCAGAAATCTTATATACGGACACCCAATCCTCCAATTTTTCTTGATTGAGAAAATTGTTTTTTATAGCAGTTAATGATTTTCTTATATTGTCTATTACAAACCATTTGTTGTGAAGATAGGCTTCATTTAATTTTTCGTCGGAGATATTTTCCAATTCCTTTCCCAAAGCGACAAGTGTATCTATTCTTTGATTCAAATCCATTGCACAAAATTTGATGCAAAGCTAAAATAATTATATTTACATAGTATTTATTTTTGTCCTTTTGTTTCATGTTGCGAGTTTCATGTTTCGAGTTCATTGTTCCGAGTTTCTCAGTAAAAAAAGGGGAACTTAGGACTCGAAAGCACGACTGTAGGGAGTGATTTTGAAGCCGGATTGAAATTGGAGAGGTTTAAGGTTTGAGGTTTAAGGTTCAAGGTTTAAGGTTCAAAGTTTAAGGTTCAAGGCTAAAGCGTAGCGGGAGCTGGGATACTCGCATATCAGTAAGTGGAAAAAAAGGGGAACTTAGGACTCGAAAGCACGACTGGAAGGAGTGATTTTGAAGCCGGATTGAAATTGGAGAGGTTTAAGGTTTAAGGTTTAAGGTTCAAAGTTCAAGGTTTAAGGTTCAAAGTTCAAGGTTCAAAGTTTAAGGTTCAAAGTTCAAAGTTCAAGGATAAAGCGTAGCGGGAGCTGGGATACTCGCATATCAGTAAGTGGAAAAAAAGGGGAACTTAGGATAGTAAAATCATATAATTTATATATTGATTATTCTTACTAAAAAAAAATGCAGAAAAAACCAAATATAAAATATATAAATGGAATAAAAGCTTAAAAAAATGCAGAAAAAACCAAATATAAAATATATAAATGGAATAAATGCTTAAAAAAATGAAGAAAAAACCAATTATAAAGTGTATCTTTGTAAATAAGAAAATCAAACGTTATGATTGGGAGAGAAGAACAAATACGAAAAATGAATATATTGCTTTCATCGGGCAAGTCGGAATTTTTAGCTGTTACCGGGAGACGAAGAGTTGGGAAGACATATTTGGTGGAAAATGTGTACAGAAAGAAGATATGTTTCAGCATAACCGGCATACAGAATGGAAGTATGGATCAGCAGTTGATTAATTTTAGTTTAAAACTATCGGAATACAGTAAAATACCAATATTGTCACCGGCAGGAAATTGGCAAGAGGCTTTTTTTCAATTAAAAACCTATTTATCCACGCTTGATAAGAGGAGCAAAAAGGTTATTTTTTTTGACGAATTACCTTGGATGTACACACCTAAATCGAAATTTATTCAAATGCTTGGGCATTTTTGGAATGATTATTTGGCTAAAGAAAAACATTTTGTCCTTGTGATTTGTGGTTCAGCAACATCATGGTTGATAAAGAATATAGTAAATGACAAGGGAGGGTTGCACAACAGGATTTCGGAGTTGATAAAACTTTACCCATTCACATTATATGAGACCAAAGCTTTTTTGAATAGTATAAAAGTTAAACTTACGGATCAAGAAATATCCAAAATATATATGGCGATGGGAGGAATCCCATATTATTTGGAAAAAATCAGAAAAGGAGAGAGCGCAGCAGTTGCAATTGAGCGATTGTGTTTTTCTGATTTAGGAAATTTAAAGTATGAATACGATAATTTATACAAGGCATTATTTAAAAATGCCGAAGTCCATGAATCGATAATCGATACTTTGGCAAAGGCAAGATACGGTCTTTCACGAAATGAAATATTAAATGCGAGTAAATTGAAACCGGGAGGGTCATTTAATAGAGCGATGGAGGATTTGGTAGAATCCGGATTTATTGCAGAAAATAGTCAATTCGGACGCACTAAATGGGGTAGTTTATATATATTGAATGATGAGTATTCCATATTTTATAATAAATTTATTAAACCGAATAAAAAATATACTAAGGGGATTTGGCTACAATTGTCAAACTCTCAATCATACAAAATATGGAGTGGTTATGCATTTGAATTGTTGTGTTTTAAGCATATTAAGCAGATTAAAAAAGCGATGGGGATTTCTGCTGTTTATACAAAAGAATACACATTGAGAGTGCCCGGTAATAAGGAAGCAAAAGGATTTCAAGTTGATTTGATCATAGATAGAAAGGATGCAACAATTAACCTTTGTGAAATCAAATATTATTCAGCACCTTACAAAATTAATAAACAATATGCAATGCAAATAATTGAGAGAAAACAACTCTTTATTGAGCATACAAAAACATCAAAGCAAGTCTTCAATACATTCATTACAAATTATGGAGTTGTTGAAAACGAATATTCTTTGGAAGTAGTAGATTCGCAGATAACATTGAAGGACTTGATGCAACCTAAATAAAACTTAGGACTCGAAAGCACGACCGTAGGGAGTGATTTTGAAGCCGGAGATTAAATTACGGTCTAAAAGAAATTTTTCTCATTCTTAGACTTTCAGGAGTCACTTCAAGGTACTCGTCCTCCTTGATATATTCTAATGACTCTTCGAGTGAAAATACTATTTTCGGTGCTAATTTTGCATTGTCATCAGTTCCGGAAGCTCTCATATTTGTAAGTTTCTTCGCTCTTGTTACATTAACCCCAAGGTCTGTATCCCTTGTATATTCTCCTACGACCATACCAATATAGACTTTGTCTTTTGGTTCTACAAAAAACTTCCCTCTATCTTGAAGTCTGTCAAGTGCAAATGCTAGTACTTGTCCCTCATTTATAGATACCAAAGAACCTTTGTTCCTATCCGGAATTCCTTCTTTGAATTCATCAAATTTAAGGAAACTATGGTTCATTACTGCGGTTCCACCTGTGAGAGTGAGAATCTTGTTCCTTAGTCCTATGATTCCTCTTGATGGAATTTCAAATTCTAAGTGCTGCAAATCACCTTTTGGATTCATTACCTTCATATCACCTTTTCTTTGAGTCACTATCTCTATCACTTTTCCGGAGTACTCATCAGGTACATCTACTACTAATACTTCATAGGGCTCATATTTTTTTCCGTTTTCCTCTTTGAATAGCACTTGGGGTTTCCCTACTTGAAATTCAAAGCCTTCTCTTCTCATTGTTTCAATAAGAACAGATAAGTGCATTACTCCACGTCCGAAAACTCTGAAAGTATCTTCGCGTTCTGTCTCTTCAATTTTTAGAGCAAGATTTTTTCTTGTCTCATTGTAAAGTCTGTCTCTAAGGTGTCTTGATGTTACGTATTTCCCCTCTTTTCCAAAAAACGGAGATGTATTTATTGTGAATATCATACTCATTGTGGGTTCATCAACGGCTATTCTTCTTAAGGGGACAGGATTTTCCAAATCACATATAGTATCACCTATTTCAAAATCATTTATCCCTACTACAGCACAGATGTCACCACTTGAAACTTCTTTGACTTTTTCTCTTCCCAAGCCTTCGAATATAAAAAGTTCTTTAATTCTCACTTTTTTGGTTACACCATTGTTTTGGAATAGAGTAAAGTCTTGCCCCTCAACTATTTTTCCCCTATAAACTCTTCCAATTGCAATTCTACCTACAAAATTGGAATAATCCAATGAAGTAATTTGCATTTGCAAGCCTCCTTCTTTAACTTTTGGCGCAGGTATTTCTTCAATTATTGTGTCAAGGAGGTATCTTACATTATCAGTTGGTTTTTTCCAATCATCGCTCATCCATCCTTGTTTGGAAGAGCCATAAACCGTTTTGTAATCCAATTGTTCTTCTGTTGCATCCAGATTATACATCAGATCAAATACATCATCATTTACTTCCTCGGGTTTACAATTATCTTTATCTACTTTGTTGACAACTACTATTGGTTTTAGTCCTAATTCTAAAGCTTTACCTAAGACAAATCTGGTTTGAGGCATTGGCCCTTCAAAAGCATCAACAAGTAATAAAACGCCGTCTGCCATTTTTAGAACCCTTTCAACTTCTCCTCCAAAATCCGCGTGTCCGGGAGTGTCGATGATATTTATTTTTACTCCTTTATAATTTACCGAAACATTTTTTGATAGTATAGTAATCCCTCTTTCTTTTTCGAGATCGTTACTATCCAGAATCAGATCTTTCTTCTCTTTTCTTTCATCTATGAGATTACTTTCGTGTATTATTTTATCTACTAAAGTTGTTTTACCATGATCTACATGGGCTATTATTGCTATATTTCTTATTGATTGCATTAATTATGTGTTTAATTAGAAAAAACAACATTATGCAATGTTGTTTTTTTGATTTGTACAAAAACGGCTGCAAAGGTCTAATTATTTTCGAATAATTTGCTATTACCAAGCAATAATTGTTGAATTATTGATGTATTTAACGAAAGATGATGCCTTTTGATTGATATTTTATCAAAATATATAGAAAATATTATTAATATATAAAAAAAATATAATATTTAATTAAATTTGCGTTTCGTATAATTTAAAAAGAGTTACTTGCGTTAACTGTTTATTCTTATAAATTAAAACTTAAAAATAAGACTTATGATCGATTTGTTGTTTTTTTTAATTCCCCAAGCTCAAGAGACAGAAGAGGTGAGGCAAAGTATACCTGACCTTATTATGAAAGGAGGTCCGATGGGAGTGGCTATTGTTGGTATTTTGCTTGTTCTTTCGGTGGTTGCTACTTATATATTTATTGAACGTATGATGACAATCAGACAAGCCGGAAAGACCGATGCATCATTTTTTACTAATATTAAATCTGCTGTTGCTTCCGGTAATATTGAGGGAGCAAAGGCAATGTGTCAATCAAACGATACCCCGATGTCAAGAATGATATTAAAAGGCTTGATGAGGATAGGTAAACCACTTAGAGATATTGATGCAGCTATTGAGAATGTGGGAAATCTCGAATTGTACAAACTCGAAAAGAATCTCTCTACTTTAGCGAGTATCTCAGGAGCTGCTCCGATGATTGGTTTCTTCGGTACGGTTACAGGTATGATAATGGCTTTTTATACTATGGCTACTGAACAAAATGTTAGTCCTGATGCGTTGGCAGGCGGGATTTACCAAGCGCTTATTACTACAGCAGTAGGTTTGGCAATAGGTATATTCTCGTTTATTGGCTACAACTATTTGGTGGCATTAGTAGATAAAGTCGTATTCAAAATGGAGCAAACTAGTGTTGAATTTATGGATCTTTTGCAGGAACCAACTAACTAATTTTATCATTATTTTTATATAAAATAAATGGGTTTAAAGAAAAGAAATAAAATAAGTGCCGAGTTTAGCATGTCATCATTGACAGATATCATATTCTTATTATTGATATTTTTTATGTTGACATCGTCAATGGTGCAAATCAATTTTGAAGTAGCAGAGTCCAATTCCAGGACTGTTGCTCCTACTGATATATCAGTTGTCTTAATGAGGGATAATACTATTATTTTTAATGGACACAAGGTGCAACAATCACAAGTAAATGCAAATGTCAGAAAAGAATTGAAAAAACTGGATAAGGACAAGTTAAAAGACGCTACCTTGACTATTGTAGCTGAGAAAGGTGTGCCGTATAAGAAAATATATGAAATGATGAAAATCGCTAATAAGAATAAAATGCGAGCCATTATCGGAACTCAACCAAAAAAATCATAATGGGATTAAAGAAAAAAACAAAAGTAAGTGCTGAGTTTAGTATGTCATCATTGACAGATATCATTTTTCTATTATTGATATTTTTTATGTTGACATCGTCTATGGTTATACCCAATGCATTGAACCTGAGTTTACCCGGTAGATCACATACAAAAGCTGTACCTAAGTCCAAGCCATTTGAAATCGTAATTGCTAAAAACGGTAATTTCTATGTTAATAATAAAAGGATTGGGGCAATAGCACTTGAAAGAGCTTTGAGAAAAATAAGAAGTAAAAGAAAAGGGGGGAAAGTGAGTATAATTATCTCTCCCAACGCCAATGTTGCAAATGAAAAAGTGGTTGAAGTTATGGACATCGCATACAGATTGAAAATCGATGCGATAATGGCTAAGCCAAAATAATTATTTTCTAATATATCATAAATGGTAGGAGAGAATTCAAATAGTGAAAGTACCTACAAAAAAATTGGATTGACAATTAGTCTGTTAGTTCATGCGCTTTTGTTTGCAATTGTTCTGCTTTGGCCGTCATTGCGCTACGATTTTCCTCCTCCGGGAAAAGAAGGGATTTTGGTTGTCTTTGGGGATACTCCCGAGAGTTCTGATGATAGTATGGATTCAGGCGCATCAGATTCTTCTGATAAAAAAGAAAAGAAAGAAAAAGAGACTGAGCCTCAAAATGAAGTCGATCAAAAAAAAGAGATTAAAAAGCCTGTTGAAAATAAATCCGAAGTAAAAAGCGAACTTGTCGATGAAAAAAACGATGTGAAAGTCAATCCAAAAAATAAAGATAATGTTAAACAGCCAAAAGAAGTGAAACCGGAAAAAACTATCGATGACGCAAAAAGCGAATTTGGTAAACTGTTTTCATCCCGCGGCACAAAAAATAAAAACAAAGGACATCAGGGAGATCCACTTGGCTCAAGAGATGCAAAAATGCTTGAAGGTATTACCAGAGGTAAGGGAGAAGTAGGAGAAGGACTAAATTCAAGAGGGGTGCTTTTCGAACCCTCTTTTGATGATTCTTCACAAAAATCAGGTAGGGTAGTCGTAAGGGTTTGTATTAATGAAAAGGGTAATGTCATTAGTTCCAGATACACACAAAGGGGCTCTACTACTACAGATTGGGAATTGATAGCCATAGCAGAAAAAAATGCAAAAAAATACCGTTTTACGCCCTCTA
>JALVEE010000355.1 GCA_027008645.1 Saprospiraceae bacterium | reverse complement strand
CATAGGCATTAATCCGGACACAAGCAACTGGCAGATCAACTGGTCTCCCAAAGAAATAATAGACTGTCCAAACTGCCAGAACATAAGCATAAGCCCGGAAGAAACCACTGTTATCAAACTGTCAATGACACATAGTTCCGGCTGTACATACAATAGAGAATTTACCCTCTATGTACAAGAACCCGAACTGGAAATACCAAATATCTTCACACCAAATGGAGATGGCATCAATGACAATTGGAAATTCCGCGTACCAAAGGAAATAAAATTAATATCCTGTACCGTCTTTGACCGATGGGGAGAGAAAATCTACCAAACCAAAGGAAACACTCCAATAAATTGGGACGGCAAATATAAGGCAGGCAGCGTTTTAAGTGGAGTTTATGTCTATATTATAGAGTATGTGGACGGTAAGGGAGAGAAGCGGGTTTTGGCGGGGGATGTGACGGTTGTGAGGTGATTATGAGTTATGAGTAGTGAGTGGTTGATATAGATTTATGTAGATTGAAATGTTTGATTATTCCAAGTTTAAAGTTTCAGGTTTGAAGGTTTTGAAGTTTGGAAAGCGAGGTCGGAGACACTCGCTTATCAGAGTAGCATAGCTGTCTGAATTAGGCTGTTGCGAAGCAGCAGTCCCGAGTAGCTAAGCATACCGAGGGAATTTGTAGGATTTGAGGATTGTAGGATGTAGCGATGAGTTATGAGTAATGAGATGGTGATTGGGTGATAAGGCGATTATGCAAATGGGAGAGAGGGAGAGAGGGGAAAATGAGTTATAGAGGAGTGGGAAATACTAAGTTATAGAATTGAATCAAAAAAACCACGAAAGTGGTTTAATGTAAATAGCCCCGTATGAAATGCGGGGTAAAGGGAAGAGGAAAATGAACGCCGATAGGTGTTCAATGTGAAAATTGGAAAGTTTGGAAGTTTCAAGTTTTGAAAGTTTCAGGCTAAAGCGTAGCGTAAACTGAAGTGACACTGAAGTCCCGAGCAGCGAAGCGTACCGAGGGATACCGCATAGCGAAGCGTACTGTGGGATTTGGATTATCTTGAATACTTTAACGGAATTTGTTTGTTGCTTTTATAATTTTTTTATAACTTGCGTAAGCTTTTATGTTTAATATCAAATTATTAAAATAGGAAATTAATAAAATTGTGAACTGAAATATAACATTATATTACTATGAAAAAATTAATAAACATCCAATCGCTTTTATGGCTTGTAGTCGCATCGTTTTTTATCGTCTCTTGTTGTAAACAGGATCCTATAGATACTACAGATCCGGTTAATGAAATAAAACTATCACAAAAGCTCCAATCGAATGATGGTATAGCTAGTGATTATTTTGGTTCTTCCGTAGCGATATCAGGGGATTATGCCATTGTTGGGGCGTTTTCTGATACTGTTGGGGGGAATCAGGACAAAGGCTCGGCTTATATTTTTCAATATAGTGGGAGTTCTTGGTCGCAGCAGGCTAAGCTTACACCTGGTGATGGAATGATTGATGACCATTTTGGCTATTCCGTATCGATATCTGGAGATTATGCCATAGTTGGGACAGGTGAAAGTGATATCAATTGGACAGATAAAGGATCGGCGTATATTTTCCACCGTACGGGAAACATTTGGGTGCAACAGGCAAAACTCTTAGCTGACGATGGAATGGAAGGTGATGAGTTTGGCTATTCCGTATCAATATCTGGTGATTATGCTATTGTAGGTGCCTATCATGATGACATAGAGCGTAATCTATATCAAGGCTCGGCGTATATTTTCCATCGTACCGGGGATTCTTGGTCTCTGCAAGCTAAGCTTACAGCGAGTGATGGAAGGCGTGATGACCATTTTGGCTATTCCGTATCGATATCTGGAGATTATGCTATTGTAGGAGCGGTTTTTGATAATGTAGGAGGAAATTACAGGCAAGGCTCAGCTTATATTTTCCACCGTAGTGGGAATTCTTGGATACAGCAAGTGCAACTCACCGCTAACGATGGATGGATTGATGACCGATTTGGCTATTCGGTGTCGATATCAGGGGATTATGCTATAATCGGAGCTTATAATGATGATGTAGGCTGGAAATACGAGGGGCAAGATAGAGGATCGGCGTATATTTTTCATCATAATGGCAATACTTGGACGCAGCAAGCATGGCTCACGGCAAGTGATGGCAGGAGTAAAGACCATTTTGGTAATTCCGTATCAATAACCCAAGATCGTGCTATAGTAGGTGCGTACTTTAATGATAAAATGGAGAATGACAATCAAGGTTCAGCGTATATTTTTAACCGTACAGGGAGTACTTGGATGCAGCAGACGAAACTCTCGGAGAGTGATGGAGGCACTTCAGACAATTTTGGTTATTCCGTATCGATATCGGATGATTATGCCCTTATTGGAGCTTGGGGTGAATGGTTTTCACCACAACATCATAAAGGCTCAGTATATGTTTATGAAAAATAGTTGTCGGAGAAGAAGTAGTACGTTTATATTGAAGTATAAAGAAAAGAAATATAGTTTTTTGTACAATACATAATGCTTGAAATTATTTCAAAAAGACAAATTAAAATATTATTATGAAAAGAATTATAAATATCCAATTGCTCTTATGGCTAATAGTTGCATCATTTTTTTTCTCCTCTTGTTGTAAGCAAGAATCTATAGACAAAAAAGAACCAATTAATCAAATAAAACTATCACAAAAAATCACAGCGAGCGATGGAAAGGCAGGTGATAAATTTGGTAATTCTGTGTCTATATCAGGAGATTATGCCATAGTTGGGACAGGTGAAGATCTTGACGAGTGGAGAGATCAAGGCTCGGCGTATATTTTCTATCATAGCGGTGGTAGTTGGGTGCAACAGGCGAAGCTTACTGTCAATGACGAAGAATACGGAGACGAGTTTGGCAATTCCGTATCAATATCGGGGGATTATGCCATAGTTGCTAATTACCTTGATGATATCGGGGAGAATGAAGATCAAGGCTCTGCTTATATTTTTCACCGTGTGGGGAATACTTGGGTACAACAAGCAAAATTAACGGCGAATGATGGAAATCTTTTGGATCATTTTGGTAGCTCCGTGTCGATATCCGGTAATTATGCCATCGTGGGAGCCGATAAAAAACTAATGGAGAATGACAATCAAGGCGCAGCTTATGTTTTTCACCGCAGTGGGAGCACATGGACACAACAAGCAAAACTCTTAGCGGACAACGGAGCAACTGGTGGTTTTTTTGGAAATTCGGTATCGATATCGGGAGATTTTGCCATTGTCGGAGCATATCTTGATGATGCTGGAGGAAATTACAATCAAGGCTCTGCATATATTTTCCATCGTAGCGAGAATTCATGGACACAGCAAGCAAAACTCACTGCATTTGATGGAGATGACAGTGATTTTTTTGGTAGCTCCGTGTCGATATCAAGGGATTATGCTATTGTTGGAGCATATTTGGATAGAGTAGGGATAAATGGTAATCAAGGTTCGGCCTATATTTTCCACTTTACAGGGAGCTCTTGGATACAGGAGACTAAAATCACAGCAGGAGACGGAAAGGGGCACGATAATTTTGGCAATTCAGTATCAATATCTGGAGACTATGCCATTGTAGGGGCGTTTTTAAGTGATAATGAGGAGAATTTTCATCAAGGCTCAGCGTATGTTTTCCACCGCAGTGGAAGTCTTTGGACAGAGCATCTGAAACTCATAGGAGAAGATGGAGCGTCTCAAGATCGTTTTGGTAAGTCAGTTTCGATATCGGGAGATCACGCTATTATCGGGGCTTTTTTTGATCGTGTTGAGGGAAATACCAATCAAGGTTCAGCGTATATTTATGATAAATAGATTTCTGAAGAAGAATATCTAATGTTTGCACTCCTGATTTATCCCTAAGATATATTTCTTTGTAACCTGTATTCTTTTTGCAGTTTCAGCGCCATTGAATCCGTTTATGTATTCGTCTTTCATATTTTCTTTAGCAAATTGAGTATAAATCTTAGAAATTGGTTTATATGACCAATGCCATTTTTCTTCATTATACCCAAATGGTCTTCCGGCGGTATAAGGACGGCAAAAACCGTATTTACCTGCATTTTTGGTCATCCAATCAAATATCTTTTTTCCTTCTCCATCGGCATAATAGCTGTTTTCCAATACATTCAAATCTATTTCTGTTCCCCAGTGATGTCTGGACGTTCCCGGCATAGAACTGAATTTCAGTATATCTAAAGCTCTTTTCACAGGGTCTTTGATTTTTGCTCTTTTCGCCCAATTTCTTTCCCAGATTCTCTTTTGATAATCAAATGGTCTGGTAGCCGAAACAATCATCAATTTATATCCATCTTTGTATGCGGCATCATACATTTTTAGAAAAGCCGAATATGCATCTTTGTCTAGAAAAACATTGTGTTTATTGGTGTATTTGTCTTCGATTCTTGCAAATCGTTTGTGTTTTGACGGATCGAATTTTCCCATTAGAAAATCTATATTTAGATATCCGGGATATAATTTCTTTACTACTGTATCATTTTTGACATGTTTCTTTTCTTGGGTTTTTACAAGAGGAGTAGTCTCGCTATTCTCTTTACAAGATGATAATAATAATAGACTCAATACAATTAGATAAACTATCTTCATATAATTCTTTTTTCTAAATTCACCTCTCTGAAACGAAAATAGATTACATTCAGTATAAAATGTCAAATGAAAAGCAAAACGACCGGTAAAATCGTCATCTAAAACACAACTATCCGTTTTGTTACTTTGTTTTTATTTGATATTAATGAAAAAAAGTATATCCCTTTGGCATATTGCGATACGTCAATGATTTTTTCTTCTACATCATACGGCTTAGGCCGGAATATCTCTTTGAAAACGACTTGCCCAAGATTGTTAAAGACTATAATCTTGTGCTTGTGATAGTTATTTGTTTCGTATTTAATTTTTACCATAGTATGAGCAGGATTTGGATAAATCTGCGAGATGCTCAGGTCTCTAAAATCAAGTTCACTACAGTTTTCTTCAAGCAAATTAACATAAGACTCCACTATATTCAATCTACCTCCACTTACGGTTTTATGTTTCAAGTCAGGATGTTTATCAGAATATTTCATAATGTACTCTTTGATTTCCAAAGCTAAATTTGCAGGATTCTCAACTGCTTTTTTTATAAAACTTTTACAGGGGACAGTGTACATTAAACCGATTGCTCCTGAGACCATTGGTGCAGCGTATGAAGTACCACTACCTCCATTTCCGTAATCGTCAGCGGGTCTGAGGGACAATATCTTTTGACCCGGTGCAGCAATATCTACATTTTTTTTACCATAAGCACTACCTTCTTTATCAAAGTTATCATTTTTGTTTGTCCTTGTAACAGTCACTAAATATGGGCTTTGGCAAAGAGTGGGCATATCTCCCTCGATATCCACATCCCTTGGAAAATTTACCGTTGAAACTACACTAACTACTCCGATCTCTCCTAATTTATCATACATTTCACACCACGCAATGTTTCTTGGATCGTCTTCGGGGAATTCAGGCTTATCCACTCCTCCCGAGAAATTGGTGCACACTATAAAGGCGCCTTGTTTTCCATTTGTGTCATTGTATTTTTTCCTTAATTTATATGCATAGGCATATCCTTTGATTATTCTTGATTTTGTTAGAATATCTGTTATCGGTAGCAATTTTATATTCCAATTGATTCCGGTCATTCCCAAAGAATTATTGCCAACTGCACCGATAATTCCCGCTACTTTTGTACCGTGAGGCAATGATTTATGGATTCCGTTTTTTGTGAGAATATTTACTCCGTGATAATCATCAATATATCCATTATTATCATTGTCGATACTATCGCCGGGAACTTCCATTTTATTAACCCAAATGTTTTCAAATAAGTCCTCATGATAGATATTGCAACCATCATCCAATACAGCAATCACAATAGTATCTCCCATATAAGTTGTTCCTCCTGTTGTAAAGTCCCAAACTTCGCTTGCTTTAATTTGCTCAAGAGCGTATTGCTCACTGTATTTAGGGTCATCAGGTGTTTGTCGTAAGACCAATTCTTCATCTTTTTCGATAAAATCAACCAAGGGATTATTATTCAAATCCGGTATATACTTTTCCGGATTATTGAGTTCCAATACATAAAGATTCAATTCTTCAAATGCGATGCTAAGATTATCTGATTTGCGCAAATTAAGAGCTTTTTTCAGTTTTGTCACAGGCAAAAATCTAATCGTTCTCAGGATATAGATATTTGAAGATTGAGCAAAGCTGTCTAATAAAATAAACAAAGTAAGAATAAAAGAGAATAGTATTTTCATATGATACTTTTTTTGAAAAAGTCTCTAAAAAAACATGAGTTTACAGCAATCAAACGTATATTTACATGGTTATATTATTAGTAACTACTTAGGTAGAATCATTTTGATTGGAAAAGAATCTTTTTTCGCCATATTCAAGCTGTTTTTTTTGATATAGCTCCACTACATTATCAATAAATAAGCTTATTATGGCAAAAAACTCGAGTTTTATATCTCAAAGGCATTATGTCTAAATAGTTACTATTGTTATGAAAAAACAACTTGCTAATAAAATCTATAAATAATATTTGATTTTATCTGAAAATAGCTAACTTGCAAATAATATATGTAATATGGATAAAAATTTGGAAATATTGGAAAAACTCGAAAGAGAACTTAGCTTGAAGCAACTTCAAATCAGGAGTTTGCAAACTATCACTCAAGCTATCAATGAGAATATACCTGCGGAGCAATTATTTCAAATGTATAAATCATTTTTAAGTTGGGAGATGGGTATTAAAAAGATGGCATTGTATATCAATAATTCCGGGGAATGGGATTGTGTATCGTATATCAATCCTGAAGATAAGCTGGATTTGGATCATCTTGAATACTACTTTAATAAATACAAAAGGATGCACACCATAAGTGATGAAGATCCTGAAGAGATTCAATATTTTGATATTATTATTCCTGTTTATCACAAGAAACTTCCGCTTGCATATGCATTTTTAGGTGGTTTGACCGAAAAAGAAGATATATTCAACAAGGTACAATTCATTATTTCTATCACAAATATCATAGCTGTTGCTATCGAAAACAAACGATTATTTAAGCAACAATTGGCTCAGGAGAGACTTAGCAGAGATATTAAATTGGCGAAAGAAGTTCAACAAATGCTGATACCTGATGATTTACCTCAAAATGATAAATACGAGGTTGGAAGTATATACAAACCACATCAAAATGTAGGAGGAGACTATATAGATTTTTTCCAATTTAGCGAAAATAAATTTGCCTTTTGTATAGCTGATATCTCGGGCAAAGGTGTTGCTGCTGCAATGTTGATGGCAAATTTTCAAGCGATTATACAAAGCCTGATTTTTCAATTCAGGGATTTGGAGACATTTATATTTGCATTGAATGAGATAGTGCATAAAAGGATTACGAAAAGCGACAAATATATTACATTTTTCATCGGTGAAGTCAATCTCAAAAAACAAGAGTTGAAGTATATCAATGCAGGGCATTATCCCCCCATTTTATGCACGGGTAAGGAAATAGTGAGACTTGAAAAAGGCTGTACGGTTATAGGGGCATTTGAAAAAATGCCAAAAATAGAAGAAGAGATTATCAAGCTGAAGAAAGATACGTTGATACTCACTTTTACGGATGGCTTAACGGAATTGAAAAATAAGAACGGAGAATTTTTGGAAGATAGTCAAATCGAAAAATTTGTTTGTAAAAACAAAGATTATCCTATCAAAGAATTCAATAAAAAACTGCTGGAAGAAATAGATAATTTTAAAATATCCGAAAATTATGATGACGATATTGCCATTTTGTCCTGCAAGATCAAGACGGAATGACATAAATTTTATACTTTTGTGGGTTGTTTTTGGATAAATGATGACGGCACGGTTATTGACGCGATAGAGAATAGGATTTTGAGCTGAGCAAGTAGTTTTATTTGACCGGTGAAGCATTAGATAAAATCAAGGATTGTATTTTAGGAAAAAATGAAAACTTAAATAAATGAAGAATAGAATAATTGCGGGTTTGTTGGCAATGATTTTGGGAGTAGTTGGTGCTCACAGATTTTATCTCAATGATGTAGGGGGAGGAATATTTTATTTATTCCTTATGTTCATTACATCAAAACTTGCTTTTCCTGTCACATTCATTCTCGGAATTATAGAGGCTATTAAGATATTTAATATGTCGGATAAAGAGTTTAATGCTAAATATAACAAGGGGAAAGTCACCGGTAGATCCGGGGCTAAGAGAGGAACCAGGGAGCACAGAAATGTGAGAGAAGTGAGAAGACCAAAAAGGAGAAAAAGCTTTTTCCCAAAAAGAAATCCTTTCAAAAAAAGTGCACTGGAAAAATATGAAAAGTATGATTTCAAAGGTGCGATTTCAGATTTCAGAAAAGCATTGGATATTTCACCTGACGACCCTGAACTTCATTTTGACATAGCCAAGGCATATTCGCTTAATGAGAACAAAGATTTGGCTTTTCGCCATTTGGATACTGCCGTACAATACGGATTGAAAGATCCTAATAAAATTGATAAAGATGAGGATTTGGCTTATATCCGGATACAACCGGAATACGAATCTTTTAAAAAGAACAATTACAGGATTAAATTGAATTCAATCGGGCCGGCACAAGATGATATTTTGGAAGATGATGTATTGTTGGCGCAGTTGAAAAAATTGTCGGAATTGAGAGAAAAAGGCTTATTGAGTCTTGATGAATTTGAAATAGAGAAGAAAAAATTAATGGAGTTAAAGAGATAAGCTATTATGAGTTTGATTGCAAAAGATTTGATATCAGAGACACTGACCGGGATAGGCTTAGATGAGAATGGGGAAAAAGCTTTGTCGATGATGAATGTTTTTCAGGTAAGTCATCTGCCTGTATTAGAGGGAAAAAATCTTATCAATATCATTAACGAGGACGATATCTTGCTTAATGGATTTGATAAGAAAATTCAGGATTTTGACATTAAAGACAATAAAGTTTATGTAAATGAGAAATGTCATTTTTTTAATATAATTGATAGATTGGCTAAAAATGATCTTTCATTGATTCCTGTCTTAAATTCAGATGAAGAGTATCTCGGCAGCATCACCCAACAAGATATATTCCAATATTTTGGCGATATCTTTACTTTTGAATTTCCCGGTAGTATTATCGAACTTGAAATTCCAATAAAAGATTATTCGCTTAGTAAGATAAGCCATATTGTCGAATTGGAAAACACTTCGATTATCGGTTTGCTTTTGAATGACAACAACAAAAATGATGAGGTAATGGATGTTATATTAAAATTGAATAAAACCAATATTGAAAGTATTATTTCGTCATTTGATAGACACGGGTATAGAGTTAAGACTTCTTTTACAAGCAATAATTTTTCAGTTGATATACTGAAAGAGAGATATGAAGCCTTGATGCACTATCTCAATGTTTAACTATCCGGATAGACCAAACTAAATTAAATGAAGTTATCATTATCCATTGTTTTTATTCTTTTAATATTTAGCGGTTTGTATTCACAATCGACTTTTATAGTCGTAGATTCGATACATATAGAAGGCAACAAAAGCACAAAAGCATATATCATACTCAATGAATTGGATATCGCTGTAGGAGATACCGTATATTTCAATGATCTGGCTGTAAAATTTATGGATAACAGGAACAGAATTTTGGACACGGGTTTGTTTGTCGATGCTAATTTCAATATCAAAGATATCGATACTCGAACCGGAAATTGTTCTTTGAATATATCTGTGAAAGAAAGCCTTTTCATCTATCCTCGATTGATTTTTGACCTCACGGATAGGAATTTCAATGAGTGGTATTATGAACATGATGCTGATTTAAGCAGGATAAACTACGGTTTGGTATTGGAACATAAAAATATCACCGGAAATAAAGACGCATTGCAACTCAAATGGCAAAGAGGTATTACTCATAAATATGAGCTTGAATATACAAGGCCATATTTTCATAAAAATAACAAACTGGGGTTGACATTTAATATCTTGTACAAACACTCTAAGGAAATCGCCTATAATACCTTTAATAATAAACTGGTTTTTTATAGAAATAAAGAGAATAATCTGTTAAAACAATTCAGAGTTTCAGTCGGTTTGACACACAGACCGGGTATTTTTGACACACATGGCTTTACCATTGCGTATTATGACAATGACATAGACAGTAAAGTTCTTGACTACAATAAATATTTTTTTTCAAATGGAGTATCCCAGAGGTATTTTTCATTGTCATTCTCTATGAAAAGGGATAAGCGAAAGTACAAAATGTATCCCAAAGGAGGGTTTTTGATAGGAGGACAAATCACCAAGTCAGGTTTGTGGATTTTTAATGATTTGAATCAATTGGATATCAGTTTGAATATTGAGAAGTATTTTTACATAAATAGAAAATATATTTCAGCATTTATATTCAAAGGCAAAATCAGGGCATTTGGAGATGACAGTCCCTATTACAACAATAAAGCTATTGGTTATGACCAAGACCTTATCAATGGTTATGATTTGTATGTAGAGGATGGTAAGCACTTTATGTACTTGAAAACATCGCAGCGTTTTGGGCTTTTATCAGGCATTTTGGACTTGAATAGACATATTTTTATCAAGCAATTTAAGTATATTCCATATGAAATTTACTTAAGTATCAATTTTGATACAGCATATGTAAATAATAATGTTAATTTTGTAAATAATAGTTTTAATAATAGAGTGCTCAATGGGCATGGGGTAGGTTTGGATATGATTATTTATAATAGTTTATTTCAGATAAATTACAGTATTAATCATCTTGGAGAAGATGGATTTTTTTTCTATTACAGATCGACCTTTTAATAAAAAAATATAAGTATAGTGAAACGAGTTTTAGTATATGGACAGATTTTGAAAGATTCTCATATGAAGTATCTCAAAATCTTGTTACAAAAGCTAAAAAAGGAAGGGATTGAAGTTTATTTTTTTACTCCGTTTCTTCAATATCTAAAAAAAGATTTTGGGTTTGATAAAAATCACAAATGCCTATCTACTACCGATGAATTATTGATGAATGATATTGATTTTTTGATTTCAATAGGGGGAGACGGGACAATATTGAACTCTGCTGTTTTGGTTCATGATAGCAATATTCCAATTATAGGAATCAACCTCGGCAGACTTGGTTTTTTGGCAATAGTTGAAAAAAATATTATTACCGAGGCTATTGACAATATCATAAACGGAAATTATGTATTGCAGCAAAGAAGTCTTTTGAATTTGGTCTCAGAGCCTGAATTGTTTGATGGAGATAGTTTTGCATTGAATGATTTTACTATGCACAAAAGCGCATCTTCTTCGGTAATAGTGGTGCATACTTATCTCAACGGGATATTTCTCAATACATATTGGGCTGACGGACTAATCGTATCTACCCCCACAGGTTCAACCGGTTATTCATTGAGTTGTGGAGGTCCGATTGTTTTTCCCGGTTCGGGAAACTTTGTGATTACACCCGTCGCACCACATAATTTGACGATGAGACCGATTGTGGTTCCGGATGATTCCGAGCTTTCGTTTGAAGTTGAAACCAGGACAGATTCATTTTTGGTCACTTTGGATTCGAGATATGAAACAATAACACAAAAACACAAATTGATAATAAAAAAAGCGAACTTCAAGATTAATTTAATCGTATTTGAAGGATATGAATTTAGTAAAAGCATTAGAAATAAACTGAATTGGGGTAATGATAAAAGAAATTAGAAAAACAAAAACATTTTCTTAAGAAATTTCGTTCAGTTTGTGCATAATAAAGACAATAAAGAAAACAAAAATATATGTTAGGTATAATCAAAAAGATGTTTGGGACAAAATACGATAGGGATGTAAAAAAATACAACCCTATCGTTGAGGAGATAAACGAATATTATAAGCAATACAACAGCCTGTCAAACGATGAGCTGAGAAATAAGACTCTTGAGTTTAAAGACAAGATTGCAGAGCATCTAAAAGATATAGATGCCGAAATTTCAGAGTTAAAAGAAAGAGCCAATACGGAAGAGGATATCATAGTAAAAGAGGAGATATATGATGCGATTGACGAATTGATAAAAGGAAGGGATGAAAGCCTTGAGGATGTATTAAATCAATTGTTACCCGAAGCTTTTGCGGTTGTAAAAGAAACCTCAAGAAGGTTCGCCCAAAATGAATTTTTGGAAGTAACGGCGACCCAGCACGACAGGGATTTGGCTACGGTCAGACCTAATATAACTATCGAGAATGACAAGGCGGTCTGGGCTAATAAATGGTTGGCAGCGGGAGGAGAGATAACTTGGAATATGATTCATTACGATGTGCAACTCATAGGTGGAATGGTACTGCATGATGGGAAAATCGCGGAAATGAGTACAGGAGAGGGAAAAACCTTGGTAGCCTCACTTCCTCTTTACCTCAATGCATTGGCGGGGCAAGGTTCTCACCTTGTGACTGTAAATGACTATTTGGCAAGAAGGGATAGCGAATGGATTGGACCGATATTTGAGTTTTTGTTTTTGACAGTTGATTGTATCGATAAGCACAAACCTCATTCTGATGCTCGAAAAAGGGCCTACAATTGCGATATTACTTATGGAACAAACAATGAATTCGGATTTGATTACCTTAGGGATAATATGGTGATTTCTCCCGATGAAATGGTTCAAAGAAAATTGCATTTTGCCATAGTAGATGAGGTTGACTCTGTACTTATTGATGACGCGAGAACGCCATTGATTATCTCAGGTCCGGTTGAAGCCGGGGAAGAAGAAGAATTGTACAATCTGTTGAAGCCTAAAATCGAAAAATTGATTTCAGCACAAAAACAATTGGCAACGGGATATCTGGCAACTGCAAAAAAATTAATTGCAGAAGGCAACAAAGGTACGGAAGAAGGTGGTGGTGGATTGGCTTTGTTAAGAGCGCACAGAGCACTGCCAAAATACAGACCTCTTATCAAATATCTAAGTCAGGAAGGGATAAAAGTCCTATTGCAAAAAACAGAAAATGTCTATATGCAAGAGCAATCCAAGCGGATGCCGGAAGTAGAT
Organism: Saprospiraceae bacterium; assembly: GCA_027008645.1. Lineage (GTDB taxonomy): Bacteria > Bacteroidota > Bacteroidia > Chitinophagales > Saprospiraceae > JADJGA01. The sequence continues at coordinate 6,850 of JALVEE010000355.1, read as the reverse complement.
GTTCCATTATATTTCACAATTGATGAGAAAAACAGACAGGTTGAATTGACTGAGAAAGGTGCTGAATTTCTTGCCAAAGGAGAAGCAGACCCTGATTTATTTGTTATTCCGGATATCGCCAGTATAATGCAGGAAATAGAAGCAGATGAGTCTATGACTGAAGAGGAAAAACAGGAAGAAAGAGAAAAAGAATCAAGAAATTACTCAAATAAATCCAAGAGTCTTCACGCGGTAAATCAATTGCTAAAAGCTTATACTTTGTTTGAAAAAGATGATGAATATGTGGTAATGGATGGAGAAGTGAAAATCGTAGATGAACAGACAGGAAGAATGATGGAAGGAAGACGTTATTCTGATGGGCTGCATCAAGCTATTGAAGCTAAAGAAAATGTGAAAGTCGGTGAGATAACCCAAACATATGCTACTGTTACTTTGCAGAATTTTTTCAGAATGTATCACAAGTTGTCGGGTATGACAGGTACTGCTGAAACTGAAGCGGGTGAATTCTGGGAAATCTACAAACTGGATGTCGTAGTGATACCTACCAACAGACCAATCATCAGAGATGATAAGCAAGATTTGGTATATAAAACGGAAAAAGAGAAAATCCACGCAGTAATCAATGAGATTAGAAAGATGGTGGAACAGGGAAGACCTAGTTTGGTAGGTACGACTTCTGTTGATATCTCTGAAAAACTTAGTAGAATGCTAAGTATGCAAAATATTGCCCATAATGTATTGAATGCAAAACACCACCAGCGTGAAGCTGAAATCGTAGCAGAAGCAGGACAACCGGGAAGAGTTACAATTGCTACTAATATGGCAGGTAGGGGTACGGATATAAAGATTTCAGATGAGGTCAAAAAAGCAGGGGGACTTGCAATAATAGCGACTGAAAGACATGAATCCCGAAGGGTTGATAATCAGTTAAGGGGTAGAGCCGGGCGTCAAGGAGATCCGGGTTCATCCCAGTTTTTCGTCTCTTTGGAGGATAATCTTATGAGGCTTTTCAATTCGGAGAGAATAGCCAAATTGATGGATAAAATGGGACATAAAGAAGGTGATGTTATCCAACATAGTATGGTCACAAAATCAATAGAAAGGGCTCAAAAGAAAGTCGAAGAAAATAACTTTGGAATAAGAAAAAGGCTACTTGAGTATGATGATGTGATGAATATTCAAAGAGAAGCGATATACAAAAAGCGTAAAAATGCACTTTCCGGAGAGAGATTGGCAGTAGATTTGTATAATATGTTTGCTGATTTGACTGAATCTATAGTTGTTGGAGCCAAGCAAATCAAAGATTATAATGCGTTTAAAATAGAAGTATTCAGGATATTCGGTGTGACAAGTAATATAGATGAAGATCAATTTTCAAAAGGCAATGAACAGGAACTTTCCAAACAATTACTTGAAGATGTTTTTGAGCATTATGATGCAAAACACGAAAGATTTAAAAGGATATTACTACCTGTTATTAAGGATGTTTATGCAAATGAAGGGGATAAATACAAAAAAATATCCATTCCGTTTACAGACGGAAGACCAAATCCTTATCCCGTTGCAGCTTCTTTGGAAGATGCCGTAAATACTGAAGGAAAATCGGTAAAATTGGATATCGAAAAAACGGTAACTCTATCGATTATTGACCACAATTGGAAAGAGCATCTCAGAAGTATGGATGAATTAAAGGATTCTGTTCAAGCAGCATCCTTTGAGCAAAAAGACCCATTGGTCATCTACAAATTAGAAGCCTATAATCTGTTTGAACAATTGGTTTACCGAATCAATGAAGAAGTATTGTCATATTTGATGAAAGGCAAATTGATTGTTGATGGGAAAGAACTCCAAGAGGCTAAAACTCAACACACGGACATGAGCAGAACCCAGACAAGTAGAGAGGAAAGAGCAGCGAGGGCAGCGGCAGAAAGCGCAGGTGGCAGACAAGTGATAGAAACAGTAAAAAGGGATGCCCCTAAGGTAGGTAGAAATGATCCTTGTCCTTGCGGAAGTGGCAAAAAGTTTAAGCATTGCCATGGTAGATTTTAAAGGTGTATTTCATTTTTTGCTTTGTGGGTTGATTCTCCTTTAGGAGTTAGAGGCTGAGAAAGGAAAAGCTAAAAAATGAAATGTATTTAGTCTTAATAATAATTGAATTAAAAAATATATAGAATATGAATCCCGAAAAACTAGCTAGATATATAGATCATACTTTACTAAAACCAAATATCAACAAAGAACAAATTGACAAACTCTGTGAAGAAGCTTTGGAGTATAATTTTGCAAGTGTATGCATTCCTCCTTATTACGTGCCAAGAGCATTTGATATTCTTGAAAAAAGTGAAAGTGTGAAGGTATGTACAGTTATTGGCTTTCCTCTTGGTTATGATTCTACTTCATCTAAAATAGAATCTATAAAGAAAGCCATTGAACAAGGTGCAGATGAACTGGATGCGGTCATAAATGTTCCGGCGATATTAGATGGCGATTGGAAGTCCGTGAAATATGATTTAGAGACTATGAGTTCGGTAGTCAAAAGGAATGATAAACTCCTTAAGATTATTTTTGAAACTTGCTACTTGACAAATCAGCAAATTGAAGAACTTGCAAAAGCATGTCTTGAATTTGAAGTGGATTTTCTTAAAACAAGCACGGGATTCGGAACCGGAGGAGCAACAGTAGAACATGTGGAACTAATGAAAAGAATTGCCGGAGATAAAGCCGAAGTTAAAGCTTCGGGAGGTATTAGAACACGTGAGGACGCAATGAAGATGATTGCAGCAGGTGCGACAAGAATAGGAGCATCGGCAGGAATTAAAATTTTGAAAGGATAATATCATTTTAACTCAACTGTATTGGCAAAATATCCCGGACGTTTGATGCTTGTCACTATTTTGTACTTACTGTTGACCACTATATTATTAGTGGGAACATATAGAAATATTGCCGGTTGATTATCATATATGATTTGTTGAAACTTTTTGTATAAGTCAACCTTTTCTTCCGGGTTTTTAGTGCTAATGATTTTTTCTATTATACGATCACATTCATCTGTATGAAAACCTGTAAGATTTGATTTGCCCGGAGCGATATTGTCGCTGTGCCATCTCGGATAAGGGTCATAATCGACTAAATCCTTGGAAATATTCGACAAAAGTAAATCGAAATTAAAATTTTTGCGATTATTGCGATACTCTTTTCGGGTCTTATTGATTATTTTGATTTTTATCCCGGCTTTTTTAGCATTTTCCTTTAACAGAAGTGCCACGTTCTTTTCGATTTTCCTTCCTATTATTGTGAAATTAATATTAAACTCAGTTTTCTTTCCCTCAATTAATTTATCTAAGACACCATTTCCGTCAGAATCTTTCCACCCTGCATCACGAAGCAATTCTTTAGCTTGTTGCACATTATAATTTATGGGATTTAAAGAATTATTGTAATATTGTTTTGATACATGTATAGGTCCGATTAGCCTTTTTTCTTCACCTGTTCCATATGTTTTGATAATAAATTCAACATCCGTAAGATGTGCCAAAGCTCTTCTTACTCGTTTATCTTTTAATATTTTATTTCTATTGTTTATGAATATAACACTGTATTTAAGTGCTAAAGGGCTGTAAAAGTCAAAATTTTTATTGTATAAAGTATCAGCCTTGAGCCTTTTAAAATCAATTCCGGGCACATCGCTGAGAAGATCGATATTGCCGCTTTTCAATTCTGCAAGGGCAGTGGTTTTATCAGGAATAATTTTGAAGATGATTTTATCAGGATTATTATTTAGATAGACATTATTACCTGAATATTTCTGTCCCCACCAGTTTTTTTTCTTTACCAAAGACAAATACCTGTTAGCTTCCCATTTGTATAATTTGTATGGACCAAAATTTGATATGTGTTTGCGCATAAAATAAGCACCGTTGATTCTTTTTGCAAACTGTAATGAGCCAGGGGTCTTTTCCAATAGTTTTGCTATTTTCTCTGAATTAAGAAAAGAAGAATAATCGTATTTTCTCAATATATGCTTAGAATCATAGAAATATTCAGGATACAATTCCATATTAGTTACCAATTCTTTTGATAGCATGTAATCATTCACTGTGTAAATATCTAATTTTTTTGGGTTGTTTTTATCCAAAACAATATCTCTGATGTTTTTAAATAGACTTCTGAGAGCAGGATGAATATCAAGCATTGGGTCAAGGAGTATCTTTACAGAAAAGATATAGTCATTAGCTGTTATCGACTCACCATTATCCCATTTCGCATCTTTGACAAACTCTATAGAATATTTCAACAATCCTTGATGCTTGCCTGTATCGATTTTTGTTTCAAAGGGGATTTTGTTAATTAGTATGGGCATTAATCTATGAGATACCGGGTCAAAATCGGCGATTTGAGGAAATATATAAGGATTTATTTGCAACTCAGCCCTTCCTCTTCTTTTAAAAGGAAGCAGACCGGCTGGTTCTTTGGATATTCCGATTCTGAAAACAATAGTTTCTGAGGAATCATCTTCATGTGTATCATTTTTACATGAAAAAAAAATAAAAACTAATGATAATATCGTAAATAACCGGTACATTTTACTATAAATTATTGTTCAAATGTGCATTAGGATTTTCACTATGCAATTCTATAAATTCCCATTTGTCCTTTTCAAGATTGTATTTATATGTATAAATTATTCGCATTGATACGCTTGCGGTTATAAGGGAATAGCTGAATTCCCTGGATTTTAAAGTCATTATGTTGTCTTTTATGCGCATCCTTAGAGCCTTTACATCAGCTCCACCGGGAACATCTTTGAGTGAAAATTCAAATCTAAGATCATCTTTGAAGCCGCCCTTGTCGTCAAGACCAATGGAATAGACCTCAGGTTTACGAGCCAATCCGACATAAACTCTTCTTCCTGTTTTTCCGGCAAAAATAGCGACACCCATTACATCCAAATTATCATAAGTGTCGAGTATTTTCTTAGTGTCGGGATTGATTTGAAAAACTTTTCCATATTCTTTTTTATATGTTGAGCCGGCAATAGACGCTATGTAAAGGCTTTTTGTAGTACAGTCATATTCCAAACCAATAACGCCAAAAGGGTTTTTTGGACTTGGAGGCTTGGTAAAAGGGAGACTCATAAAAACATTCATTTCCCCTGTTCTTGAATCGACTTTAAGTATTTTGTTTTGCTCTTTGGGAGGATTGATATCAATACTTACATATGGCATCGGAGATGTATAGATATTTCCCTTATCATCTAATGTGTATAAACCAAGGTAGCCATATTTATCCCAACCAGGCAACTGCAAATATTTACCATTTCTTCTGGCTTCGATTATTCTAAGCCCTCTGAACTCTGCTCCTTGTCTAAGGTCTATTGCAAAAGGTGCTTTCATCCCGTGTTTTGTAGGGAACAACGGACTTCTTTTGCAAGAAGAAATTACTTTGTTTTGCTGAGATATTGATGTGTTGGAGTGTTTTTTGCCTTTTTTTTCACCTTTGCTTTTTGATAGCCCAAAAGCGATTAAGGCTATAATTCCAAGGATAAGGATTGAGACAATGAACAACCCTGTTCTTTTTTTGGAACCTGATTTTTTTGAAGGTGCTTTTTTATTTTTAGCTCTCTTGGCTTTTGTTTTTTTTCCTGACATAGACTATAGTTTTTTAATTGGAACAAACATCGGACCTACTATTCCAGGCCAGGTTTTGGTTACACTTTTACCATTTTCAACTACAGTTGTTGACCAACAGTATTCTTTTCCCGGAGTATTGTCATTATGCATTCTGGGGACGTACCATAGCACTAAGTGTTTTCCTTCCAAATCTTCGGGAGGAGTAAGAAATTTTTCAGGACCTTGTTTGTAATTGTAACTGCCACTTGTCCCAATTGTCACCATATCAGTTGAGCCTTCGTCTATATCATCGTGAAACACTGAAATGTATATAAATGCACTATCACCTCTGTTATGCTTAAATTGTCCTATTCCGGGTTCTATATAATAGCCATCACCTGTTTTTGAACTCAATTTCATCCAGTAATTATCTTTTGTATATTTAGCATCTTTTTGATCCATCCATTTTTCTTTGTTCCAAGTTTCCCATTTATGTCCATTCCAAGTAGCAAAATCTTGCGCTTTTTCATCAGTAGCAAGGTCTATTCTAAATATAGGTTTATAGACGCCATCTGTATTGCAACCTCTACCGTGATTGACTCCTGTAATCCTAAATCTGCCGTCATCGTAAAATTCAAATCTACTTTGATAACGATAATTGCATGGTGCCGGCCATATTGGGCTTCTGAAATCCTGAATTAATGCTTTTCCAACAACTTTTCCGCTTGAGTTTGTTATATTTTCAACATAAGGACCATTGAAGGCAACTACAGCAGAAGAGCTAAACATCGGGCATCCGGTAGCATCACTGTAGCCCACACCTTCTTTGTAAAGGTAACTGACGTGCCAATCTACGATTTTTGATGAGTTTATTATTGTTTTGCCTTTGTATTTAGTATCAAAAACCTCAAGACCGTCTGAACTGGTTAAGCGATAATTGACTTTCCAATCACCTAAAATCGTATCGTTATTTTGTTCACAAAAATGCTGCATTACAAATTCATTCTGAATATCCCTTTCCGTAGTTTTTGGTATAGGTCCATAATCCCCGAGTTCTGTCCATGCGATACCTACAAGTTTCCAGTCAGTAAGGTCAACAATTGCCCAAAGAGCTTTTTTGTTGATGTGATTAAGAAATGTTGGAGCTACGCAAAGATGCTTTGACCTCTCGCATTTGGTGCCGTTCAATGCTGTTTTTACATTGGACATTGTCGCTTCTTTTTCTTCAGGATTTATGC
>JALVEE010000354.1 GCA_027008645.1 Saprospiraceae bacterium | reverse complement strand
GTACATCACTACAAACACCAATTAAAAAACAACTGCAATTGATTATCAATTATTTATGTTTTAGAAAGTCCGAAAAATAGCTGAATTTTTGTGTTTTTTTTGTAAATAATGCCAAGTTGGGTTAAATATTTTTTTCATAATTCATTTATTTTGGGATAAAAGTATCCCGATTTACACCAAAATTCTCTACTTCAAAAACCTTGCACAAGGAATATAAAACATACTCATCCAAAAGAATGAATATAAATCACTACCCACCAAAATAATACATCCTCGGTTAATGCTAATTATGCTTTGCCCAGAAGTTCCAATTCCGGCTTAATACATATTAGTCACGCCCCTATTTAAGTAGCGATTCCGTCGTTTATATCTACAATACAATAATACTGATGGCTGATGAACCATAGTTTTTTGTATCGCTTATGATTGTTTTCTCGCTTTTGAGAAAATTAGTTAGTTTAGTATATATATTTCTAATTAGTTCTATATTTTCTTTTGCACTGCTGCCTCCCAGCCTCCTAAAGGAGGTGCATCCACCCGCAAATTTCACTTTAAAAAGAGACTATACCCTTCATAAACCTGCCTTTGCGGGTTGAATTCCCCTTCAGGGGTTAGGGGCGAGTAAGGCAAAAAGAAAGCAATTATTTCGTGGGTTGCGTTCACCATTTGCCTGACACTACTTTTTCTATATATTACGCAAGGTATGAAAAATGAAATTCTTCACAAAATTAAATCTTTGAACTGCAAAAAACGTATGTTGAATTAAGAAATTTAGCCCTTGAAAATGAACGCCGAAACGTGGTCACCGTTGGGGCAGGGCTTATTCTAGTTTACTTATGCTAACTCGCTTCCCAGCCTCCTCCCCAAGGAATACGAAAGTTGGGACAAGTATCGTGGTTTTATTTCCCTAACATGCACTCTAAATTTTTATTCATCCTTTTTTGAAATCAACAACAGCCCCAAGTAGGTCAAAAGTCCATTTAGAGCTAAAATAAAGAACCCAAATGTAAAACCATTGAACCATTCCTTGGAATTCACATCTATAATATATGACAAAACAGGAGCGGCTATGGCTACCAATATCACCCATTTATCATTGACCTTGCGGGTATTGGTAAGTCCAAAAGTAAACAATCCCAATATTGGTCCGTAAGTATATCCCGCAGCCTTAAACAAACCGTTAATCACTGCATCGTTATTCAATATATTAAAGATGATTATTACAAAAAACAAAAGAACCGAAAATCCTATATGAACCATCATTCTTTGTTTTTTCTTTACTTTTTCCGTTTTTTCTGCCTTATTACAATTCAAAAAGTCGATACAAAACGATGTAGTCAGTCCAGTCAAAGCTGAATCTGCACTGGAATAGGCAGCCGCTATTATACCTATAATAAAAACCACTCCGACTACCAGTGGAAGATACTGTAAAGCAATCGTTGGATAAAGCAAGTCCGATTTAGCAGGTAATTCTATTCCTTTGTTTTGAGCAAAAATGTACAATAATGCTCCCAATGATAAAAACAGAAGATTTACAAAAACCAATATCACACTAAATGAATACATATTCTTTTTGGCTTCTCCTATTGTTTTGCAGGAAAGATTTTTTTGCATCATATCTTGATCCATACCGGTCATCACTATCGCAATAAGAGCACCGCTAAAAAATTGCTTGAAAAAATAATTAGGATTGCTCCAACCGTTTTCAAAATAAAAAATCTTGCTGTATTTGCTCTGTTTCAATGTCTCAACCATATCCGATATTCCCATTCCCATATCTTTACCAATATATATTATGGTCAAAATCACAGCAGCTATCAAGGCTGTGGTCTGAATAGTATCGGTGACAACAATAGTCTTAATTCCACCTCTAAAGGTATAAACCCAAATCAATATAATCGTTATTGCCAATGTTACAGGAAAGGACAAGCCCATAGGCTCCATCAAAAACTTTTGTAATACAATAGCGACCAAGAACAATCTAAATGCTGAACCGATTACTTTTGAAATCAAAAAATAAAAAGCAGAGGTTTTGTAGGAATAAAACCCGAATCTTTGTAGCATATATTCATATATAGAAGTAAGTTTTAGCCTGTAATACAAGGGCATCAGCACATTAGCAATCACAATATAACCCAACAAATACCCAAATACAAGCTGCATATATGCAAAATTCTCATTAGTGCCGGATTTACCCACTACCCCGGGTATAGATATAAATGTTACACCCGAAAGAGATGCACCAATCATTCCAAACGCCACCAAAAACCAAGGTGATTTTCTTCCTGCAAGAAAGAAACTTTCATTGTCTCCTTTTTTGCTTGTAACAAAAGCAACAGTGATCAACATTAGAAAATATAAACCTATAATCAATAAAATAATCTGGGGTGAAATACTATTCATAATATAAGTTTAGTATTATAAAAAAATGGATCTAACTAATAATCCAAAAGCGATTCAACTGACGAAGATAATATTTTTAGCTCTAAAATGTTTAAAGTTCTAAAAAATACTTAATAAATTATAAGGAGGAGTACAAAACTTTTGCTGGATCGATTAGGGGGCAGATGTACCTAGAAGCAGTATAATCAAACCACAAAGAGACAAAATAAAATACATCCGATCTGTATGACAATATGAATAGTTTTTCGTATCTTAGCATCTCAAAAGCAGATTTATGAAAAAACTTCCAATAGGGATACAGACATTTTCGGAAATAATAACTAGAGGCTATACTTATGTTGACAAAACTGAAATAGCGCATAGCATATCTCACCAGCATTGGATTGGACATTATCCCTGAAGATATCACTAATCTCGGAAGAATGGATTTGTCGGTTAAACTCGAAGACAAAGTGTTTATTTTCGAATTTAAACTAACAGAAAAAGCAACAGGTAAGTCGTTAAAACAAATCAAAGAGAAAAGGTATTGGGAAAAATTTCAGGATTTTAAAAATATTTATCTTATCGGTATCGAATTCAGCCGTGAAAAAAGGAATATTATCGGGTATGAGTGGGAGAGAATATAATTGTATTTGTTTTTTTATGAATTGTGTAAAAGCACTTTTGAGCAATTAATGAATTAAAAACCTGAAATTTTCAAGAACATGTCCAAATAGACAAATTAAAGTGTTAAATAATTTGGGCTAACTTGTTAATTATTTATTAATCTATTAGTACAACTTGTGATATTACAATAAATTAGTTTATTTTGAAGTATATAGTGTATCGTATAGCCTTAGCTATGGCGAGTATTTTTAACAAAAATATTGGAAAATAAAAATGTAATATATGCGTCATTTTAGAATTAAATTGGTATTAAATAGTGTCTGAATGAAAACAGCCAATTTTTTTAAATTCAGATAATTATTGCTCAGATTTTGGATTTTTCGCAATGATTTGATGTTTTTGTATCAACCACTTGTAAAAAAGGCTAAAAGATGATAATAGGAATCAATTTAAAATTTGATGTGTTTTCTTGCAGACACTATAATATATTAATTAAATTTGTAAATTATTAGCATCGGATCATTTTAAATTAAATACCAACTATTATGTTTAAGAAAATTATAATATTATCGATTTTGTTTTTGGACAGTAGTTTTTTCTATTCTCAATTGAACGCATCAACTATAGGCAAAGAAGCAAATGGCTATACTATAGGACTATCTTATGGATTGGCTAACCAGTTTAGTGATATTCCCGCATCAAGCGGTGGTTGGGGAACAAATTTTGCTATCGGAAAAACACTTTATTACGACGAAGATGCTCTTTTTTCTTTTGATTTATTAGGTAATTTGTCGTATATCGTCTCAAAAGGACTGGATACAGATGCCAAAATTGCTCCCTTTGAAAATAGTGTTTTGAATAACTCCAAATACAAATATTTTTTCAATAATCACAAGACCTCACTCTTTGGTATTGGACTGGATGGAAAACTGAGCTTAAATAAGTTTCGCAGTGAGCAAAACTGGTATGCAGCTCTATATGTAGGTGGTATTTGGGGTATTTATTCTGTAAAAATGGATATGGTAGATGCAAATGGAAATGATTACTCGAAGAAATTTGGCAAAATAATAAATGATTCTAAAAGCGATAAAAAACGTCAACTCAAAGAAATTTTAGATGGAAAATATGAAACCGATGCTGAAGGATTTGACAAAATAGCTCTAAAGTCCCGGTTAATGCCTGCTATAGGATTGGAATTTGGCTATGATATCACAGATTTCATCAGTCTTTACCTGTCTGATAAACTGTATTTTTCAGGCACTAATAAACTTGATGGAGAGGTTCACTTGGACGAAAGCAATGATTTATTGAATTATGCCTGTATTGGAATTAACTATTATTTTCATAAGGAAGATGCTGCTCCTGTATATAAAAAACACAAGCCCATGACCGATCCTGTAAATGGATATGAAATACCGGAAGAAGTTAGGAATGAAAAATTTCCTGAAGTAAAGATTATCTCACCTGCAAAAAGACCGTATAATAGCCCGAGTCCACAAGTTTTAATCAAAGCCAAAATAAAAAATGTTGCTTCAGCTGAGGATATATATTGTAAGGTAAACGACAAAAAAGTTCCATTTGACTATAATAAATCTTATGTACAATTTGTAGCGACTCTGGAGCCGGGAGACAACAAAATACAGATTTATGCAAAAAACGAATACGGACAAAGCAGGGACGTCATTTCTATCTATCACCGGGGAGGAAGACCGGAGGTATCCGAGCCTGAAATAAAATTGATGAATCCGGTGGAATCAGTATTTTATTCAGAAGAAGAAATTTTTGAAATAAAAGCGATTATAGAATATGTAGATAAGAAAGAAGATATACAGATTCTCGCAAATGGACATCCATTCAAAAGTTATCATTTTGACCCTGACACAAAAGAATTCAGAATCAAAGTAAGACTGGCAGAAGGACTTAATAATTTTGAGATAAAAGCAGAAAATGAAGAGGGAAAAGCAATAAATAGTTTTGATATCTACTATAAAACAAAACCTCCAAAAGATACGGACAATCCCTCAACAAATACAGCAAATGCGCTGCCAACAATCACTGTGATAAACCCAAAATCATCAAATGCTAATATCAGCGAAACGGATTTATTGGATTATGAGGCACGAGTTACCAATGTAAACAGAAAAAGCGATATAAAATTTACAGTGAATGGCAAAAGAAATAAATATTTTGATTTTGATAGCAATACCGGAATTATCAAGGACAAGATTAGTCTTTTTGACGATATCACCAAAATCAAATTGGTAGTGAAAAATGATTTCGGCTCTGCAATGAAAGAAACAACCGTGTATATAGGTGAGAATCCAAATGATGATATAGGCACATCTAAAAATATAATAGAGTTTTTGGAAGTAACGAGACCCGATTCCGATTGCAAAGTAGATATTACGGTAAAAATAGAAGGAGCCAAAAAGAAAAAACATCTTCATTTGTTCTTAAATCAATTTGAGGTGAGAAATTTTTCTTTCTCAAAATCAACAAGAACGATGAAAAGCACTTTGTATTTGGATGAAGGTAATAATGCCATAAAGGTTACATTCGATAAAGATGGAACAGTAAATGAAAATACATATAATATCAAATGCGGTCTTGAAGGGGATAGTGAAGATACAGGAGAAAATGATACTGACCTCCCTATCCAAAGCAAACCGGATATAATGATCGAATATCCGTCTAACGGGAAATTAGTCGAGAGTAAAAATATTATATTAAGGGCTAAACTAAACTTTGTTGACGACAAGGAAAATATAAGATTAAACTTAAATAATAATCCTGTATATACTTTTGATTTTGATGCGGATTCAGGAGAGCTAAGTGCAGAATTGGAGCTGGAAGAGGGGGAAAACCAAATAGAAATAAGTGCAACTAATAATACCGGCAGCGAAAGTATGATTTCAAAATTCACTTACGAAAAACCATTGGCTGGACCTCCTTCTATTCTGATAAATTCACCAAGAAACGGGTATAAAACCGATGAAAACACAGCAGTATTCAGAGCGACTGTAGAAAATGTGGACAATATGGATAATATATATGTCACACTAAACGGTGAAGACTTTAGGGACTTTCAATTGGATAAAGATCGAAGCATTATATATGGTCATATACCATTGCGACTCGGAAAAAATACACTTAGAGTCGATGCTGAAAACAGACTTGGTGAAGACTCGGATGAAGTAACGTTTCAATATAGATCCGAAGTGTTGCCTGCAATAAAAATACTATCACCTAAGAGAGGTATTGTGATGGGAGTCGCATATACACCATTAGAAGCAATAGTCCAAAATGTCAAAAGCAGATCAGGAGCAATAATATATGTAAACTCAAAGAAACATACATCGCTAAGTATAAAAAACGAGATTTTAACTTCGCGGGTGCCACTTAAAAACGGAGAAAATGAAATAATCGTAAAAGTTGCAAATGAATTCGGTTCTGCATCTGACACCACTATGGTATTGTTCAATGGTAAACCGCAAAAACCGGAAATAAACATTTTGAAACCTTCAAAATTTGGACAAACAGTAACAAACAGC
>JALVEE010000353.1 GCA_027008645.1 Saprospiraceae bacterium | reverse complement strand
ATCCAAACTCTTTTTTCTCAAAATATTCTTTTTGAGACAAATATACATCCTCAATGACAGATTTCAATATCATAAAATCATAGTTTTCATTGCAAATATACGATATATTTCATTATGAATGAAATGTTATAGTTTTTTTATAATAATAATCTAATTATGCATATAAAAGCCTTCCTTTGGGAATCGGAATATCTCGTCCCATTAATTTTGCTGTTTCTATCCATTCACCTATTACTATTTGAGCATTATGAACGGCTTCTTGATATGTTTTCCCATCAGCTTTGCAACCCGGTAGCTCCGGAATTTCAACTATATAAGCATTGTCATTTTCACTCCAAAAAATAATCATTTCATATTTAAATTCCATCTCTAATTAATTTCTAATTTATATTTTACAATTAATTCTCTAACTTGTTTTACTTGATAATTCTTAGCATTTCCATCTTTTGATTGCAAATTTATTATTTCTACAATATCTTCCTTATAAAATATATGATGACTTCCTTTGATCCTCTCTATAAATCCAAGTTTAACAAGTAAAAAGCAAAGTTATTTAAACTTAATATTATTATCAGCCTTACCAGATAAAATTGTTTGAATTAGCTTTTCATATTTTCCAATTGTACTGGTAAATTATTAAGTTAAAGCAAAAATCACACTTTTATATACACTATATTTCAATGATTTCATAAGACAAGCATTTAATAGGTAACAAAACTAAAATATTTTTTGTTCCAATGCAAACCGGTGTATTTCATTTTTTCGCTTTATTACAAGAAATTTTGTTGATGTGGGCAACATTACGTACCTACGGCACGCATTTTAGTTGGTTAATAGCCTTTTTTACCCATGTTTTGTGCCTAACGGCACATTGGTGTAGTTCATAGAATTAAAACGGATTAATTTTATAAGTAGGGTGGTCTATACATATAGAATAAATAACATTGAATGCAAAAAAATGAAATACACCTCCCAAAAAGGTGTATTTTATTTTTATTCGGAAAGAGGTGATGAGAGGTGACTTAGGGACGTAGGCAGGGCTGGACAGTTCTGGATTGCTTTTGCTATACTCGCCTCCCAGCCTCCTAAAGGAGGTGCATCAACCCGCACTTTATCAATGCTTTGAAATTGCGTGTGGATTTCCCCTTTAGGGGATTAAGGGGCAAGTGTTGCAGAACTGTCCAGCCCTGGGGACGTAGGGACTGAGAGATTTAACTCTATTTTTTGTTTACACACTTTTTTGGATAGTGTCTCTAAAATAGTTCAGAAGGATTTATTTTAAGAAACATTTTCCATGGCATACTTTTATTATCAATTAGATATGTTTTATCCGGATTAAATTTCTTTTTAAAAGCATTCATTCCTTTAAGATTTTTTGAAAATGTACTCTTAACTTCTATTGCAACAATACGACTATCTTTTTCCAACACAAAATCCACCTCATCATTTCTATCTCTCCAATAGTAAAGTTCAAATTTCTCTTTAGAAGCATAATTGATCAAATGCGTCCCAATCACTGATTCAACAATTCTTCCCCATTC
>JALVEE010000352.1 GCA_027008645.1 Saprospiraceae bacterium | reverse complement strand
TATTGGCTAAATCCTATTTTGAGGTGCTGGGCTAAAAAAAGAATATTATCTTTGAAAAAACAAAAAAAGATATTATGGAAGAGTTACTACACAGCTTTAGTAAATTATTTGTACCCGAAGAAATATTAGCACATTTTGAAGTTAAATCTCTAAGAGAGGTAGATGGTGTCATACTGATCGAAATGGACGAAAAGATAGAAGGACATGTACCAAAAATAATATTAAGAGAAGGCAAAGCAGTATTGTCTGGATATTGCAATCCGAAGGAGATACAGACGTATCCAGCGCAAGGGAAAGAAGTGTTTATAAAACTAAGGCGGAGAAAATGGAAAGTAAAAGGGACAACAAAAAGCTATAGTAATAGCTATAGTTTCACAAAAGAAGGAATGAAAGCAACCGATCAATTCGGGTCTTTTTTAAAAGAAATTGGTAGAGAATAGAATTATAAGCTATACGGATATAGCCTACGTATTGGGGATGTCTCCAAAGAAACTCAATCGTTGGTATAAAGAAGTATTAAGTGGATTTACTCAAGCGAAGGAAAAGCGAGAAATCAACAAAAACGACTACAAGCCTAAAAGATCCCCAAGAACAAATAGAGTATCTAAAACAATCCGAGTTCCAATAGTATTAATGGAAAATTATGGAAAAGAAATAGCCATTGACGAAAAGCACATACGAGGAAGATTTCATACAATAATTAGTAATATAAAGACAGGAAAAATAATATTGATGGCAAGAAGCATGAAAAGTAAAGAGTTGCATAATATTGTGTGTAAGCACTTTAGTATTCAACAAAGAATGGAAGTTAGAGTAGTAACAAAAGATGGTTCAGAAACATATGACTGGTTAAGTCGCCAAGCATTTCCTAATGCCATAAAAGTATTGGACAAGTTCCATGTTCTAAAATGGGTGTTTGATGCTTTAAATAGTTACCGCAACAATCTTAAGACAAACTATATATTAGATCAGGCAAATAAGCAAAGGATACTTGATATTCAATATTACAATGACAAAAAGAAAGCCAAAAGAGAAGGCTACTCCATCAATAGAAAATCATATAGATTAGAAAAAATAATTCATAGTAATGGTGATGATACTAAGCAATTATTAACAAGAAGTCGGTACCTGCTATATAAATATCAAGATCAATGGAATACGAACCAAACAAGAAGAGCTGACATCCTTTCTTCTGAGTATCCAGATTTAATGGATTTGTATGTTTTGGTCTTGGAATTTAGAGATTGGTATTCTAAAATTAATATTGGTGCCTCTAGACTAAAACAACAGGATCATCTACTCCTTTGGATTGATAATATTAGAAAATTCAAATCTCCCGTCCTCAATGCCCTTGCTACTAGTATCAAAAAACATCGTGGTCAAATATTGAATTATTTTATTAAAGGTTATTCTAATGCTTCCGCCGAAGCTTTAAATAGAAATATTAAAAAGTTTATTGGGGTTAATTATGGTATCAGAAACTTAGATTTTTTCTACTTTAGATTGATGATTTTACATTCTAGCACCTCAAAATAAGAATTAGCCTTTAAA
>JALVEE010000351.1 GCA_027008645.1 Saprospiraceae bacterium | reverse complement strand
TTTTTTTTTTTTTGATTTTAGGATGTGAATGTTATACCGACATAGCCTTCCATTTGGCTGCCTTGATTAAAGCAACTGTGACCTTACTCCCAAAAGTCTAGTCTATGTACGCACCATTTCTTACTCAAATTTTAACAGTCCAATACCAAGAATTTGTAGGGTTTCTTAGTGTGAACATAGTGGTAAGGAAAATGTAATGCCTAACCAGTAAGGACACGAAGTTGCCACTAAGAATTCACTAAGGTATTGATTGTCAATAAGTTAAGTGCCGCCTTTTGTGCAACTTTTACTCCCGGTCTAAGATATTTATTATTTTTATATTCTAATTTTTTCTTTCGTTTACCCTGTTGAACAGTTGAACAAGATTTCTAGACAGGCTAAAATTTGGTGGCTTTACATCAGAATACTTTTCGGAGAAGGCACTGATGTAAAAATCCTGAATAACCAATAGCCCCAAAAAAAATCACATTATATATTTTGATATTTTGGATTTTGCCCTTATCTTGCAATCCCCGATTTGACCAAATTATTCCTAATACCAAGGAATATATTGCACCTGGCGACCCAATCCCCCCCACTCCAACGGTGCATCCGTTAAGTGATTGTGATTCTGGTTGTGAGCAATTTGAATCAGAGGGAATAGACCCAGGCGATGAATATTGGCAAATATCCTGTATGAAAAATGTTGTAATCACTACACATGTCAAAGAATCTGATGGCCTAGTCCTAGCCGAATCCGCATCCTACATAGCCGGTGCCACCGTAAATGAAGGCAGTCCAAGAGTAGATGGACAAGGAAATTACTCCAAAGAAGACTTCGTCCTGTACGGATCCATCCATATGCAGATGCGGAATGATAGGAATATGCGGGAGAAACTGGAAGGGGTGAAGCAAGTAGATTCAAATGGTGTTACAACTTTTAGTAAAGGTCTTTATCGAGGCTATTATGGTACACACTTTAAAATAAACTAGGATGAGAGTTGTTCTTTTATTTTTTGCATTTGTTTTTTTTCAATTTGGTTGCACAAAGAAGCCAATTGAGCAAACAAGTCCTGAGCTTCCAGCTGAAGATTCAGTTTTTGTCTGGAGACAACTAATATATCCTCATAACACGAACCATGTTAAAATTGAACGTGGAGGATTTGCTCGAAGTGTTGATGGCGGGAATATTATTGGCTTCCTTAGTCCTTTGGCAGCATCTGATACTACTAGTCTTATTTCGTTTAATCCTGATACTAAGGAATTTATTTGGAAATGGAAGGATTATTATTCTGATGCAAAACAATACTCTGAAGCAGGATGGATATTCCCTGATTTTTACTATATTGGCTCAGGTAAAGAACAATACGGTATCAATTTAGAAACAGGCCAAACTATTTCTAAGTATCGAATATCTACTAACGAAACTATAGAGCAAGGCAATACGGTTTTCGGCGACAAAATCTTCCACGTGCGCCGCCGGGGAAGCCCGGCCAATCCTTACGAAATGACCTTATACATGTCCACTAAGATGAGTGAAGAATGGCGACCGGTGATTACTTTTAAGCGAGAA
>JALVEE010000350.1 GCA_027008645.1 Saprospiraceae bacterium | reverse complement strand
ATTTACTACGTTGTTTTTTTACTTGTCTAATAAACATGCTGCAAAGGTAAGATAAATTTTCCAAACAACCAAACACCGTACACCACTACAAACGCCAATTAAAAAATAACTGCAATTGATTATCAATTATTTATGTTTTAGAAAGTCCGAAAAATAGCTGAATTTTTGTGTTTTTTTTGTAAATAATGCCAAGTTGGGTTAATTTATGTAAATGGATATATTCTTGAAAACATATGTGTTATGTTCAAAATGACAAATAAATTAATACCCCAAAATTGGGCTAACAGAATAATCCGGGTTAATACTATTCTTTGAGATATGCTCTACTATTGGTAATAACTTGCCCCCCTTTGAGTGTGATTGTTCCATTTTGTTTTGAGAGGATGTGAGTTTTATTAATAATTGTAGCTCTGTTAGTTTGTAAAAACAGACTCTTGGGCAAAATATCCAAATAGCTTTTAAGGCTTTGCCAATCTTTATAAGTTTTGCCATCAGTAGTATGTATAAATACAGCTTTGTTTTTTGACTCAATATATAATATATTTTTCAGTTTAATAGAGGTTTTTTGCCTATCAGAAAGAGTTAGATGCTGTTGTAGTAAATTTTCTTCTGGCATTTGATCAATGGTTTTTATTAATTCAGTATTGTATGATTTGAGTTCTTCATTTTTTTCTTTGAGCTCTTCATTTAGTTGTTTTCGCTGTTTTGCTCTTTTATAAAATAAATAACTCAATAGAGCAAGGATTAATAATCCGGATAGAGTCAATAGTAAGTACAATTGTTGAATTTTGATTTTTTCTTTATCAATTTTTTGTTCTTGAATGAGTTTTTGGTTTTGGAGTTCTTTTTTTTCTGTTTCGTATTTTTCTTTTGCTTGAAATACCTCTTCACTTACTATCATATTTTCAATTGTATCTCTTAAATTTTCATAATGATATATTTTTTCTACAATTTCTTTATCAAGTTTAGGATATGTTACGATATAATTAAATAATGCAGAGGCATATTGACTTCTTTTATCTTCTTTTGTTTTTGCCATTAATTCTAAAGATGATTTAAAACTAGCATGAGCTTTAGATATTTTTCCTTGTTTTTTATAGATAAGACCTAAATTATTATAAAATAAAAAATATAGTTTAGAGTATTTATTGGATAATAAAAAGGATTTATATTCTTCATTGGCACCCAGAGCTTCATTATACTTGCCCTCATTAAATAAAAAATCTACTTTTAGATCCAAATACGCTCGTTTTGAACTTAAAGAAAGATTCTTAAAATTGTTACCTAAAGTGTCCAAAACAGTTTTAAGAGAGTTTCGCTTATTTTGTTTCTGATATAAATTCCCCAAATTAGTATATACTTTAAATCTAATTTCAGTTAAAGAAGATGAAAGCTCAATAGCTTTCAAGTATTGAATCTCTGCACTTTTAAAATCTTTCATATCCTTGTATATCAATCCTTTTTTCAATGCCAAACTTGCTTTGGTTTCAATTAAATTCAAAGAATCAATAGTATTAGGATTTTCAAGTAATTTTTCAACTTCCAATAAAATATTTATAGCTTTATTATATTGATGTGTATGTTTATAAATGTTTGAAATATTTAGCTTTGTTGCTATTAAAGACTTATAATAATCATTATCTTCAATTTTTAAATTATCTATTATTTTATTATAATAAACTATAGCCGAATCATACTCCATTCTGCGATAATAATAATTTCCTAAACTGCTAAAAAATGCAGTTTTTAAATTATTTTCTACTTTTCCAACTTTTCTTTTCAGAATTGTATTGATTGAATCTGATTTTTCAAATTCTCGCTTCTTTTGATACGCAAGAGCTACAATGAGTAATCCACTAAATTCAATTTTGTTATTGTTGATGAGTTTAGATTTTTGTGTAGTCAAATTTGCATAATACAATGTTGAATCTAAATTTATGTTAAGGTAATGCCTTGCTAATTGATAACTATTTAAGGCTATGCAGCTATCTTTGATACATTCATGAAGCTTAGATTTAAATTCATTTATTTTATTTGATTGTGAATAGCTAATAATACTTATTAAAAATAAACCAATTGTGAGTGCTTTTTCTCTTAAATTCATTCTTGTTGTAATTTTAATAGTTGATTTTTTTATATTTAGATTTATAATGATGCAGACATCTCTGTCTCAATGTGAGATAGCTTTCTGTTTCCCTTTTTTTATTAGAAGGTATCCCTCATAATTCAAAATATAGAAACAAATATATATTTCTTTTCCTGTTTTATTTAAAAAACGGCTATTTATTAGATTGATATTGCATTTAAACATCTAAAATATTATATTCAACTCCATTTGGAGTTGTCTCTCTCAATCAAATTTACCGCGGGTTTTACCCACGGCTATTTATATGCCCAAAGGATTTTAGTTTGAAAGTGCAAATTTTGTGATAAAAGGGCTATGTGAAAATTGTTCTAAAAAATAATGTAAATTGCACGATTTCAAATTTGATGTATTTTCTTGTAGGCACAAATCACTCAATCGTCTCTATAAAGTTCAATAAACTTTCATAAATAAATTGAGGTTTTAGTGATTGCATACAATTGAAATCCGGACATTTATTTGGGTCGGAGACCCTTGACGTGTTTTGACCAATCCATCCGTGACAAGGTCTGCAAGAGAGATTGCTAAAAATAACTATGTGTTTGTGTGGATTAAATTTGTGATATCCGATGAAGTTTTCGTTTGAAGCTCCTAAAATAGTGAAAGTAGGAATATCATATGCTACTGCAAGATGCATAAATCCACTGTCTAAACCGATATAAAGACAAGAATCAAGTAAAATATTACTAACTTCAGTTAAACTTGTTTTTCCTATTAGAGAAATTAAGTTTTTATTCTTGGTCTTTGCCAAGATTTGCTCTCCGATTTGAGTTTCATTTTTATCGCCAATCAAGACAAAAAGATAATCCAACTTATCATTTTCCAGTAAATCAAATAACTCAATCCAATAGTCCACAGGCAAATTCTTATAGGGGGTTTTGTTATTTCCTGAAGATATTTGAACAGAAATCATTTTCTTATCTTCTGTGTTTATCGCTGATAAATTCGGATTATTCATCATTGGTATGAGTCTCATCTGCTCTAACGAAAACTTACTCTCTGTCAATTCCCTTTTTACCATTTTGGTGTGTAAAACAGCTGCGTGAATATCCACTTCAGGTTTTATGTATTTTACTCCCGGAACAAGCAATTTGTCTTTTCGAAGTGCAAAAACTTTTTTGGAAATATATTTTGCAAGGATTAAATTTTTGATAGAAGAACTGCTATAATCAAGATATGATTCATCAAAACGATGAAAAGAAATAGAAGAAACTTTAAAGCTTTTTATTTTGATAATATCATCTGCCGGAAATCTATTAAATATCAAAAAATCTTCGTCAATGAACGGAGAATTCAGTATAACGGTAACAATATCGTCCCTATTTTTTAGTGCTTTTAATAAGGGAACTATCATTACGGCATTTCCAATTCCGGAAGAAACAAATACAGCAATTTTCTTTTTATTCTTCATTGTATCTGCAAATATGAGGAAAATTAATAAATTTACATTTATCGAGGTGCATTTCATTTTTTCACATTTAATGTTATTTTTTCTATTTGCATAGACTACTCCACTTATGAAATTATTCCGTTTTACTTCTACAAACTACAGCAATGTGCCTTTGGGCACAAAATATGGGTAAAAAAATCTATGCAACTAAAATGCGTGCCATAGGTACGCTATATTAAACACATCAACAAAAACTTCTTGTAAAAAAACGAAAAAATGAAATCAAAAATCTTAAAGTATCCAATAATAAATTAGCATTAATTGTTAACTTTGGAGAAACAAAACTAAAGTTTAAAAGGATAGTGTATTGATTAGCCACGAATGCACGAATGAAAATAATTAGCGGCATCAGAATGAAAAAAAATATAAACATACTCTTTTCGGTTATTATTCCTACACACAACAGGGCGGGAATAATCGGTAGGGCTATTGAGAGTGTCTTAGAGCAAACTTATCAAAATTGGGAATTAATCATAGTAGATGATGGTTCTACCGATAATACCCGGGAAATTGTAGAATCATACAATGATGATAGAATAAGGTATTTTTGGAAAAAGAATGAGGAACGAAGTATAGCACGAAATTTTGGAATTGATAAAGCCGAAGGTACTTATATTAGTTTTTTGGATGACGACGACTATTATTTACCCGAGTTTTTATTGACTTTTCACAATAGTATTTTAGAAAATAATATACCGGTTGCTGCATTTACCTGTTTTGAATATACAGAGAATAATGGAGTAAAAACAAAAAATAATATTCCGGTTTCTCTCTTGAATAATCCTGTCCGGTTTTTATGGGAAATACAAACAAGTATTAGACCATTTGCAATACATAAAGATATACTGAAGAACGAAAAGTTTAAACCCGAATGCAAATATGGACAGGATTTTCATTTGGTAATAAGAATTGCTCTTAAGTACAAAGTTTTCATAATAGAGGAGTATTTAAGTGTAAACAAAACGCATAATGAGCAAGGCACTCAATCCAAATTTAAAAGGAATTATCGTTTAAATGCCGAACTCTCCTTGATGTGCATTAACAATCTTGTAAATGAAAACAGCAATCATCTTAAAGAACACATAGCTATACGAAAAATAAATGATTTGATAAATCATAAAATTTACGGTTTCGCCAGCGCATCAATGAAACATTGTGATTTTAGGTATTTATTTAGCTTAATCAAAGGCATTAAAATCAATTCGAGTCCCGGAAAAACCGCATATTATTTGTTTTCAATTGCATTTAGGACGCCTTTTTACCTAATAAAATGTATTTTTGCAGTTAATGAAGACTAATACAGAGGATATATTGTTTTCGATTGTTATCGCGACATACAATCGAGCAGATTTCATCGAAAGGGCTATAGATAGTGTGCTTGCACAAACTTATGCAAATTTGGAATTAATCGTAATAGATGATGGCTCTCAAGACAATACCAAGGATAAAGTACTTTCTTATCAAGACAATAGAATAAAGTATCAATATCAAGATAACAAAGGTAGAAGCGAAGCGAGAAATCTGGGAATAGAGTTATCCACCGGACGATACATCAATTTTTTGGATGATGACGACTATCTTCTTCCGGATTTTTTACAAGAGTTTTACGTTGCAATCAGTAATAAAAAATTTCCTATAGCAGTTTTTATGTGTGACCAAAGGGAAATAAACAATCAGGGTAAAACCATTGAAGCTCAAGAGAAAGATTTTATTGAAAATAATAACGCCAAATTCATATTGAAATACGCGTATAATATACAACCCTTATGTATTTCCAGAGAGATACTCAGGGAAGAAAAATTTGATTCAAAATATGAAATAGGGGAAGATTTTCATTTACTTTTTAGAATAGTATTTAAATACCCAATATATTATTTTCCAAAGACTCTTTGCGTATATGTAAATCACGATTCGATGACGATGGAAAGAGAATTAAAAGATTTGTTGTTTATGACCTATCCTTATAACAGACTTGATGTTATCAATTATTTTTTTGAAAAGCACAAAGATTTATTGGATAAGAACAATGTGACTACCCTTTTAAGCAATAAATACAATAAAATAGCTTATTTTTATGCTAGTCAAGCTATTAAAACAAAACATTTTTCATATGGTCTTAAAATAATAAATTCTATTAAATGGGAGGGAAATAAGCTTTTGTTTATTTACTATAAATTGTCAATTTATGTGCGAGCTTTGATTTATTCAATTGTTAAATAATATGGGAAAGTACAAAGATATATATGCTAAAATACTTTGGTTTACAGGACTATCCGGAGCTGGTAAAACGACTATTGCCAACGGGATAAAAGAAAGATTGAAGCAGGAAAATATAAAAACAATTGTTTTGGACGGAGACAAATTGCGCAAAGGATTAAACAAAGATTTGGCATTTAGTCTAGAGGACAGGAAAGAAAATATTCGCAGGGTAGCAGAAGTTGCAAAACTCTTCAAGGATGAAGGTTTTTTGACCATAGTTAGCTTTATTTCCCCAACTAAAGAAATCAGAGATTTAGCAAAAAGCATTGTTTCAGAAGATGCTTTTGTCGAAGTTTTTATCGATGCACCTTTGGATAAATGTATCCAAAGAGATGTAAAAGGTCTATATAAAAAAGCAATTTCAGGAGAAATAAACAATTTCACAGGGATAAATTCGCCCTACGAGCGACCAATTAACCCTTATATCACAATAAATACTGACAAATTGACAGTGGATGAATCAGTAGAAAAAATAATTAAAAGTTTGATTGAGAAATAGCGACATTATGAATTACAATATGGATTATTTGGATCAATTGGAAGCAGAGGCTATTTTTATTTTACGCGAGGTTTTTGAGCAATTTGATAACTCATGTTTACTATTCTCAGGAGGGAAAGATTCAATAGTGTTGATTAGATTGGCTCAAAAAGCATTTTTTCCAAATAAAATTCCTTTTAAAATATTGCATATCGATACGGGCTACAATTTTGATGAAGTAACCGACTTTAGAGATAAAATAATAGACAAATTGAACTTGGATTTGATTATCGCATCAGTAGAGGATTTGATAAATGAACCGGATATCAATAATAGTGATTTACCGGATAGAAACCGCTTACAAATTCCTGTTTTGTTGGATGTAATTCAAAAAGAAGGATTTGATGCTGCTATTGGAGGCGGAAGAAGGGATGAAGAGAAAGTAAGAGCGAAAGAGAGGGTATTTTCACATAGAGATAAAAGCGGACGATGGAATCCCGAAAACCAAAGGGCAGAATTGTGGAATTTGTACAATGGAAATAAAAATGATGGAGAGCATTTCAGGGTTTTTCCCCTGAGTAATTGGACGGAAATGGATATTTGGAATTATATATTAAATGAAAATTTGGAAATCCCCTCGATATACTTTTCACACAAAAGAAGTGTGATATCCAAGGATGGTATTTTATTAGCAAAATCAGATTTTATTAAGTTCAAAGAAGAGGATGTATTTGAAAAAGATGTGAGATGCAGAACGGTTGGGGATATTACCACTACAGGATTATGGGAGTCAAAAGCTACGACAATAGAAGAGATTATAGCGGAAATATCCGTGTCTAATGTCGGGGAAAGAGGCAAAAGAGCCGATGATAAATTATCGTTAAATAGTATGGAAGATAGAAAAAGAAAAGGGTATTTTTGATATGAAAAATAAAAAACAGTTATTCAGATTCACTACTATAGGTTCTGTTGATAATGGAAAATCAACACTAATCGGACGCCTTTTGCACGATAGTAAGGCGATATATAAAAATCAATATGAGGAATTGGAAAATCTAAAAAGTCTATGGCATAATGATCAAATCAATCTTGCTCATTTGACAGATGGGCTGAAAAAGGAGAGAGAGGAAGGAATCACTATAGATGTTGCGTATAGATATTTTTCTACTCCAAAACGAAAATTTATTATCAGCGATTCACCCGGACATCTCGAATTTACCCGTAATATGGTAACCGGTTCTTCAAATGCAAATGCAGCAGTAATATTAATCGATGCTGTAAACGGATTGGATGAGCAAACCAAGAGACATACCATAATATCTTCACTTTTGAGAATCCCCCATATCATAGTTTGTGTCAATAAAATGGATAAAGTCGGCTTTGAAAAACAACGATTTGAGGAAATAAGACAAGACTACGAATCATTTTCTTCAAAATTGCAATTCACTGATGTTAGATTTATTCCAATATCTGCATTGAATGGAGATAATATTGTATCAAAATCCAAGGAAATGCCTTGGTATGCCGGTACAACTTTGATGTACACATTGGAGAATATGTATTTTTCAGGAGATAAGGATTTGGTCAATTGCAGATTTCCAATACAAACAATCATACAAAATGAAGAGAAAAAATATTTATGCGGAACAGTTGCAGGTGGTATTTTCAAAAAAGGGGATAGGGTATTGGTTTTACCACAGGAAAAAACTTCTACAATTACCCGGCTTTCTCTTTTTGACAAGGAATATGTAGAGGCAATTCCAATGCAATCCATAACTATGGAATTGGCTGATGATATCGAAATCAAAAGGGGAAATTTAATAGCAAGACCCAATAATAAACCTGCTGTAAGTACCGATATCGATGCAATGATTTGTTGGTTTGACGATAAGCAAGAGTTGCAAACCGGAAAAGAATATATCTTTTTTAGCCTTGCTAATAAATCTGCCTGTACGATTTCATCAATTTTATACAAACTCGATATAGAAACTCTTCACCGGAATTTTGACTTTGAAAAAATCAGAGCTAATGATATCGCCAGAATACAAATAAAAGCAGCTTCGGATGTGTTTCATGATTCATATTCAAAAAACAGAAAAATGGGAAGTTTTATTTTGATAGATAAAACGACCAACAATACTGTAGCTGCGGGTATGATTCGGTGAGGTGCATTTTACAGAAGCGAGGTCAGAGACACTCGCTTATCAGGGAAATTGTGGGTTAGCGGGAATTGCGGAAGAAATGTGAGTTGAGGCTACTCCGGTTTCGGAACAGAGTCCCCAAGACTTTGGGGAGGAGGCTGGGCAGGGCTGGACAGTTCTGCAACACTTGCCCCTTAATCCCCTCAAAGGGGAAATCCACACGCAATTTCAAGGCATTGATAAAGTGCGGGTTGATGCACCTCCTTTAGGAGGCTGGGAGGCGAGTATAGCCAAAGCAATCTAGAACTGTCAAGCCCTGGGAGGCTGGGAGGTAGCGTATTAAAAAAGGCAATAAATGAAATGCGCCTATTAGGTGATAGAATTGTTTAATTGTTCTTTAATGGTTTCCAACAATGTCAGTCCGGAGTCAACATCGGGTTCTAAGTAATTACCCTCAGCCCACTCATTCCAAGATTTCACAAATACAACTTTGTTTTTATTATTTAGTATTGCATCCAGGCATCTATTTACATGTTTTTTGAAAGTTTTTGTATTAAAATTATCTAATAAATAACCTTTTCTTCCTAATCTCGGTGTATTGTCCCAATTGGATGTCAACAGAGGGAAATATTCATCAATACTACCACAAAATTTGATTATATTTCTGTCATCTATTCGTGAAACTATTTTGTCTATTTCTTCAAAATCATAGATTAAAGGTTTGTTCATATTGAACTTATATTCAATTTTCATCAATTGCTTTGATAAATAAGAATACTTTTTCGTGTATAAAATATTAGACGCATGAACAAAACCATTAGAGATTATAGCGTCAAATAAATTGTCTTCCAACTTCCAAGACATAGGGTAGTTATAGCCACCAATCAGATAAATACCGTCGAATCCTGCTTTATCAGCCAATTCTCTGAAAATTTCAACGAAAAACTTAATATCGGGAATCAAATCAGGTCTATGAATAGTAAAAACCGGTTTATTATCAAATCTGATATATCGCGAATCACTAAAAAATTTTAATAAATACTCAAAATGTTGAATATAATCTTTTTTGCCGGGATATGTTTGTTCTATTAATAATTTCCCCGGACTACCATGCCAAATACCCTCCCAACTTTCATTTGCCCAACTCAAGCAAAAGGGAAAATCCAAATCTTTTGAAGACAACATTAATTCTACAGGCTTTTCAAGCAACATTTTACCATTGCCAAACCAATAATGATAGTAAGAAAATCCGTAAATATCATATTGTCTTGCAAGTTCAATTTGCTTTCTTTGTGTATCTATATCCAAAAGATTATAATAGCCCAAAAAGCCTGGTTTTCTCGGTTGTTTGTGATTTTTAAACAAGGGTTTTGCATTTTTTACATTAGTCCACTCGGTGAAACCCGCTCCCCACCATTTGTCATTTTCAGGTATAGAGTGAAACTGAGGTAAATAATATGCTATTAATTTTGCTTTTTGCATTTACGTGTCAATTGTTGTATCTGTTAATTTTGTATAATAGCTATAAGTTTTTTGTCAATACTCTCACATTTCTCCAATAACGCCCTATCAACAATTCCAAGCTCGATATCTTCTGTTGTAAATTGATTTTGCTTAAACATAGACTTCAAATCTATTCTTTTTAAAGAAATACTCCAATTATTCTCGATAGTGTTTAATAATTTACGGGAATCATCGATTAGTGTTCTGATATCAGCTGCAATAAAATTATTGTCAGTACTATTTTCGTTATAAAATTTCAGCACCTCATTCATATAATTAAGATACATATTGCAATAATCTTCCAATATCTTTTTTTTGTTTTTCTTTATATAAATAAAATTCCTTATTCGCTGTATTGTAAGATTATTTATCAGTTGATACCTGTTCTTTTGATTCAACATTTTAATATGTCTTGAATATAAAGAATTAATTATTTGACCAAATGGACGATAAATAAAGAGGAACTTGATATCCTGTGTTGTTTTAAGCCAAAGATTATTCAAAAACAAACAAGTTCTCGGGTCTTTCCAACCAATTTTTACATTATTTTTTGATTTAAAACTAATCAATTCACGCGCCAAATGAATATCGAGATCATCAATTTCAATTTTATCTGCTGAAGCGTTCAAATAATTAAGAGAGTTTTTTAATAAAAGCCCTTCGTGAAAGGATAAAAAATCCAAGTCTTCAAAATGTCCGTTTATATTTCCGATATTCGGCGGCACAAGTTTTCTCCCTATATCCAAACCGCATTGTTGCAACCAGGAGGAAACTAATGATGTCCCCGAACGATGCATTCCAATTATCGCAATTATTGCTGTTTCCATCTTAGTTCCAATTCATTTTTTGATTTATCAGTTGCTCCAATTCGTTATTATAATCCTTGTAAAACTCTTTAAGTTTCTCTCTGCAATTTCTATACTTTTCAGTATTATAATCAGCAGAAAAAGCATTTACACCAAAATCAATATTTTCCAAACCTTTACTTACACCCAAAAAATCAAAAATTTTAATTAATTCAATACTAGTATTATCAAAAAATTGTTCACTTTTCAAAATAAGTAAATTTTCATTCAATTTGAAATACTGCAAATATCTTTTAATTTGATTGACATAAATTCCTCTTGCAATAAAGGAAAAATCTTGGTGAATACGGTTTTTTTTAATCAAATTTTTGTCCAAATTTTCTTCTAAAGCTGTCTGAATCATCAATTCGTTATCTATATTGCAAAATATGTCTTCGTCATATTCCAAATTATGTCTTTTCAGTATCATATTTATATGGGAAATGGCTCTGTCAACAGGGTTGCGCAATAGGATAATTATTTTTATATTTTTATCGTATTTATAAATTCTCTTCGCTGCAAGTGGGTGATAAAGATAGTATGGACTTGATTCCCCTGTGATTTTAGAATTGTGAATATTTAATGCAAAATGATCAAGATACCAAGACTTTCCCTTATCAAAATTATTGTCAAAAAAATGGACTTCCTTCATTTTTGACGGTAATATATCTTTGTGTTGAATAAGCAAATTATACAAATAAGTAGTACCGCTTTTTTGAGCTCCCACAACGATAAAATCCGGTGATTTAAGCAATCTTTCCGACAATCCTAATAGTTTTATAATATATCTCAGCATCGATCCTATTTGTTAGTTTCTGCCCGAAAACAGACAATTTTTGAAATTCTGATAATTTATGCTTAGATTTTGATTTTTTTGCAATGATTTGATGCCTTAGTATCAATCACTTGAAAAAAAGTAAAAAGATAACAAAAAGAATCAATTTCAAATTTGATGTGTTTTCGGGCAGAAATTAGTTACCAATTAAAAACAAATGTACACAAAATTCAGCAACTTGTTTATTTTATATTATTTTTGTGAGTGAAGAGCCTCATTGATTATTCAATACAAGGGCGCATTTCATTTTTTCGCGTTGAGGGTTGATTCTCCTTTAGGAGTCAGAGGCAAAGAATGGGAAAAGCAAAAAAATGAAATACACAATCAATACAAGTTTTTAATTTAATCTAAAATATTTGTTATAAAACCCAAGGTAACAATTGCGATATGTACTTATAATAGAGATTTCTACTTAGAGAAATGTCTGCATTCATTGTATAAATACGGTATTCACAAAAAGCCATTTGAAGTATTGGTAGTTGACAATAATTCAACCGACAAAACCGGCTGCATTGTTGAAAGATATAAAAAGAATTATTCAAATCTGAGATATTGCGTAGAAGGGAAAGTCGGTTTAAGCCACGGTAGAAACCGTGCAATAAAAGAAGCAAAATCTGAAATAATAGCTTATCTTGACGATGATGTAATAATATCGGATACATATCCGGATAGATTGTTATGGGTCCTCGAAAATTATAAATTCGATTGTTTGGGAGGAATGTATTTTCCTTGGTATGCCAATGATAAACCCAAATGGATTCCCGAAGATTTTGGAAAACAAGAAAAGCTACTCAATTCAATAGGAGTATTGGAAAGAGAATATGTTGCAGGACTAAATATGATTTTTACAAAAAGTATTCTCAATAAAATAGGAGGATTTCCGGTAGATTTCGGTATGATTGGAGATGCTATCGGGTATGGAGAAGACGATTCTGTCCAATTTGAAATCAGGAAATTAGGCGGAATAGTTATTTTTGACCCGGATTTGTATGTTTATCACGCGGTTTTAGAAAGAAAACAGAATCTTTTGTGGCAAATTAAATCTATATTCATCAATTCTCAAACCAATTTCATGATTCATAGAAAAGATGAGAACTTTTTTAGTTTGAGTTTTTATTCTATCAAAAGCATCATTGCAGCTTTGATTTTAAGGATGCCAAGAGGTTTTATAAAGCTAATTACCAATCGTAAATATCACTTTCAAAACTACATTCTCTACGTTATAACCCCTGTCTTATCAACAATGGGAAGATTGAAAGCTTATTTATTTAGTGATAAATAAACTAAATTTATTCTATGCTCCAATCGTGGTCAATAAGAAAAATCCTGTCGTGATACGGCATTATTGCAGTTTCATAAAATCCCCCTGCAAATACTTCGAATCTCATTATTTCGAATACCTTAAATATCTCGATTCTATCTTGTTCAAAAAACAAATCTATAGAATAATCACCGGTATTCAGAGCCAATTTAGGTATGTGACAGGTGATGATTCCTTCATCAGGAACTGATTCGAATATGGCATCGTAAAATTTATTGTTGCAAGAAAATAATACTTGTTTGTTATTATCTCTCACTATAATCTTGACCAAAAGGTTTCTCAATTTTACAAGGGATTTGAATTTGATTTTGATCATTATCTCATCACCTGTTGACAAAATTTTGCTTCCATTATTTGTTATGCTAAGTATATCTATTTTTGAGACTGCGATATGCTTACTGAAGTTCGGCAAAATCTTATTCTGATAGGGTTTATAGCTATTTTGATAGTCTTCGACAACTTTCTGTATATTCCCGCTGCTTTGGATTTCACCCCTGTCAAGATAAATACCATTTTGGCACAGATTTTTTATGATTCCAAGATTATGACTAACCAATATTACTGTTCTTCCCGAATTGGCAACTTCATTCATTTTCCCCATACTTTTTCTTCTAAAGTTCATATCCCCTACCGACAATACTTCATCAACAAGCAATATTTCCGGTTCGAGATGAGCAGCAACCGAGAAAGCAAGCCGCACATACATTCCCGAAGAGTAGTGTTTCACCGGAGTATCGATAAATTTCCCGATACCTGAAAAATCGACAATTTCATCAAATTTATTCTTTATTTCTTTCTTGGACATTCCAAGGATAGAACCATTCAGAAAAATATTCTCTCTACCAGTGAGTTCGTGGTGAAATCCCGTGCCGACTTCAAGCAACGATGATACTCTACCGTTGAGAATAGCCTTACCCGATGTGGGAAAAGTTATTTTTGATAGTATTTTAAGCAATGTGGATTTCCCCGAACCATTTGGTCCTATTATGCCAAACACTTCACCCTCGTTAACATTGAAGCTAATATTTTTCAAAGCCCAAAGTTTCTCTATTCCTTTGTTTTTAGAGGAAAAAAACCTTGAGATTGCATATCTCAAATCCTTTGATTTGCCTTCAATATCATAAACCTTAGACAGATTTTGAACTTCTATGACATAATTTGAGCTCATCTAACGATTGGGTGTTTTTTTAAGACAAATACTAAATAACATCAGCAATATTTTTCTCTACTTTATTAAAAAAATAAAATCCGGTTATAAATAACAAGGCTAAGACAAACATACTTAACCCAAAAAGTTTCCAATGCATTTCCAATCCAAATAGACTCCATCTAATTCCCTCAATTACCCCCGTCAAAGGATTCAGGAAGAATATCCACCTAAGATCAGGCGAAACTTCATTAGCAGTATAAGCTATAGGTGTCACAAATAATCCTATTCTAATCGCAAATGGAACTATATGTCTAAAATCCCTATATCTTATATTCAATGCACTGAACCAAATAGAAATACTAATTCCTGCAATTATAGAAAGTACAATAAACAAGGGGAAAAACAAAATGTCAGCACTAAAGTCTTTCCAATATACTAAATAATACACTGATGTAAACAGGATTGATATCAATAAATCCGGCAGTGCAGCAAGGGCTTTAGAAGCAGGTAGCAAAATCCTGGGGAAATAGATTTTTTTAATCATATTCTGAGCTAAAATCAGAGAATTAGTACCTTGATTTACGACATTTGAGAAGTAATTCCAGGCAATTATCCCTGTTAAACTAAACAGTACGGGATTTATACCGAATGTATTGGCTTTAGCAATACGGTTGAATACAAAACTCAATAGTATCGCAGTTAGCAATGGTTCAATCACCCCCCAAATAATACCTAAAAAAGTCTGTGCATACTTGACTTTAAAATCTCTATAAGCCAATGTCCACAACAATTCTCTATAATCATACAGTTCCTGTATTTTCTCCCTAAAGTTTAATCCCTGGTTATTTTGAATTATCGTTTTCAATAAGTGTGTTTACTTTAATATAAACAAAGATTTACCTCAAAATAACCAATTTACCAAATCCTTTTGTAAAGAATTCATTGCCCACAACATTGTATTCTTTTCCTTCGGCATTTACCGCTTTCACTTGATATAGATATATACCATTTGCGAGTTTTCTGCCGAATTCATCAGTACCATCCCAATAGTCAGTCATATTGTATTCACCTATATCCAAGTTACCTAAATCAATATTCGTCAATTCCCTGACAACCTTACCGGATAGGGTCATTATTTTGATTATTAATTTATCGGGTATATCTTTTCCTGAAAGTTTAAAGACAAATCTGGTTTTAGTAGAAAACGGATTAGGATAATTATAAACATTGGAAATTTCTTCCTTTAGATTGATTGTAAATGAAATCTTATATTCGTTTTCGCCGGACAAATTACCGGACACATCTGTTGCTTGAGCAATCAATTGATATTCTCCTTCTTCATCAAAAAAGTCATGTCTGAATATAAGTTTCGCAACATTTTTGTCTATGCTTTCAGCAGGCACAAATTCTATTTCAGAATCATTTGCGATATCTATATCATTGACCACACCTGTTGGTGAAATTAATGTAAGTTTTTGGAAGATACTTTTATCGTTTAAGAGCAAAAACTTATTGTTATCTCTAAGAATAATACTTATCTCTTGTCTTGGATTGATTAAATCACCATCCATTATATGCTTACCATTGAAAGTGACATCTAATAAAGGATTTTCGCTATCTCTACGAACAAAAAACCTTTTTATACCGACGTTATTAAAATAGAATTTTTCTTTAATAACTCTGTCGGGATTCACCTCAATTGTAAATTCATTCATACCCTGAAGTTCATTTGTCGGATATTCAAATTCCACACTATAACTCGAATATTTCAATAATTTAGGATATTTTTTAGTTATAATTATCTCTTCATTATTGCTCTTTTTTATCTTGAATCTTACATCGAGACTATCCATATCTATATTAGTATTATTCAGAATATATGTTTTAAACTTGAATTTATCCCCATATTCCAAAGTATCCTTATAGAAATATCCATCATCTTTATTATATAATGCTGCATCCGGATAACCATCGTATAGTACTCTCCAATAGTTTATTTTAGGTGGATCTCTTTTGAATCTATCAAAAGCAAAAAACTCAAGTTTTAAAAATGGATATTCGACCGGATCAATACTTGATAAATCCAATTCATAATTTTTATTGAGACTATCAACAACTATATCTTTAAATAAATCATTACTAAGTTTATGTACTCTTACATAAGAATATTCAGTAGTATCACCGGTGTATTCCTCATTCCAAAGAAATTTGTCCCATTTTTTTGCAGGTCCTATAACAGTTGAGAAAAATTTACCTTTGGAATCATTTAATAACACTTCAGTTTCTAACTCAAAAACATCATTTATTGTTTTTCCAATTCTTTCACCAATTACTTCACCACCTTTTTTGAAAATAAAAACATATGGGACAGTACCTTTTTGCTCCATTAATCTTATTTTTTTTGCTCCATGGCTTTCAAGTGTGCTAAATAGATTGTATCCGTATGTAAGAGAATCGGCAGCCCATTTTTCCGGTTCTATACTTTGCGTCTCATCTCCAAGAACAGTGTAAACAAAAATTGTCATAGAATCGGGGGCAGAATCAAGTAATTCTTTAATCCCCTTTCTGTGAGCTTTTATTTTTGGATTAAACACAAATTGTAAATCGTATTTTTTACTATTTTGGATGGAATTAAAATCATGACCTGAATAATTCCTTAACCAAATATCAGGTCCCCATCCGCCAATACAGATTGTAGGTCTTATTTTAGGATTAAAATTTCCCCAGCCTTCTCCATCAACAAAGAATACTTTTCTATTGGTAGGTTCATACTTTTTACCAATTACTTTTATATTGTATTTTCGGGCTATAAAATCAAACTTTCGTCCATCGAATACAGTTCCTTTAAACTCATCTTTTAGATACTGATAATAGTGACTTTGATTCCATCCCTCTATTTTACTTGCAGTATTCAAATACACAAATGAACTATTTAGCCAAATCGGTTCGGTGTTTGTGTTTGTTGTATCAGAACTTATTCTCCAATAATAAACTGTTTCGTGCGCGAAATCAATATTTGGTTTCCATTCGACAATACCTCCCTTTGAAGTAACCAATGCACTCTTCTTCAAAGGGCTATTAAACTCTTCTGTCGTATCGATTTGGAAAATATATTTTTGTGAATCAACGAAATAATTTAAAGAAGAAGCTTGAAGCGATAAATTTTTATCGGTAACTATACTAAATTCTTCGGGATAAATCGGTTTAGCTCCATTATCAACAATATAAAAGCAAAACTTATTATCTCCGTTTTGGTCGCTTAATTCATTATTGTCTTCAGCATCCGGGCTAGGTAACTCCTCAATCAAATTATATGGATCAATATACATAGAAATACAATTTTCCCCAATACCATTTATGCCCTTAGTTGGGATACTTATTGATAACTTCTTTCTGGATTTAACGGATTCAAATTTTGTATATATTGTATCCACTTCACCTTTTGGAAATTTCCTAATGACTTTTATAGTAAGCGAATCGTTTATCGCATAACCCAAATTAACGACATCAAAACTTAAGTCAAACTTGCTGAAACTTGAATTTACAACACTAGGTTCGGTAGCTATAGTTGAATAATCAATAACATAGTCCGGTCCGGGATGTTTGTATAATGTGATAGCAGGGTCACCGTGAAAAGTAAACTGCTGGTTGAGTGTGACTGTACCTATATCAGTATGGTTTTCATCTAAGGTTTTAATTGCAGAATTAACTATTTTACCGACTCCCTGACCATAATGTTCACCCCCGGTAAGATTGTATATTTTTTTTCCTAAACTTCCCAAAGAACCGGTAAATCCTGTACCGCTGGTACCGATATAAGCTATTACGCCGTAATCATCCAAGACAAATTCTTCACTTTGACCATCTTTGATATTTGTGTGAATATTTCCGGAATAACATCCCAAGCTATAAAAAATAGGGAATCTGTCATTCTTTAAATTTCCAATATTAAAATCTGTTCCTGTTATACCTGAATGACCGTAGAATGTCACTATACCAGCTCCTTTATTGATATCATCAATTATTTTTTTAGAAACAGATTCTTGTGCATCACCACTTGTTCTTTTATACGTGTGTATAGTTGCACCATATTTATTATTATGAATAATATGCCTCATCAAAGTTAAGTTATGATCTATCTGATTGATAATATCAGCTGTTCCTCCAACTAAATGTATGACTTTTTTCATCCACTCTTTGTCTTCTATAGTTTGTGGATATTGGAGATAATCTTCATGTTTTTTTACTTTATTGAGATAAGTTTCTATTTGTTGATAATTTCTTACAGCGATTCTTCCAATAGGAATAGCCGAGTAATTTTTATTGAATCTGGCTCCGAGAAGATTGTCTGATCCCGGATAACCAAAAGTAGGTATAAAAAATAAATCTTTGTTTTCTTCCAATTGATTTTTTGTCCTGATTTCATTATACTCCAATCCTTTTCCAATAATAAATACATACTTGGGATTTGTGAAATGATCTTTAAGATATACGAGAAAATTGTTAAGAGCGATATTGTGCCTGTCAATTCCATACCCAAATTGGTTATAGATATTGTGAATATCGACTATAAAAGGTTTATAACTTCCTCCCTCCGGTGAAGACCTATAATCGGCATATTCCTCTACCCAGTTGGTATTATTATCGTCAACAAACCTGTTTTCATCACTGATTATAATATAGTTTTTGTCCTTATACTGTAAATAATCTACAAACTCGACTTTCTGTAGCCCGGTAACGTTTTTCAGTGATTTATCCAAATTGACCAATACAAGTTTTAGTGGATTAGCACTTGGGTTTAATCTAAACTTTACCAGATTATTCTCAATTACGGGAACAAGCCTGGTTTTATTATTCACATCAAATAGAATAAAAGACGAACCGTCCACATCAAAATTACTTATCTCAAAATATCTTGTAAAAGCATTGGCTTCAATATTAAAAGTATAAATGCTTTTATTTTGAAAATCAAAAGACCTTGGATACTTCAGGCTAATTACCGATACAGTTCTCCTATCCTTGAAGTCAGAATTAAATTTTCCTTCCAAATCAATTTTAATATCATCCTTCATATCGCTTTTATCGAGATTAATATCGACATTTCCACAGTAAAAGCCATTTTTCTTTTCGCGTTTGACAAATTTGTCATTTACGTTGATATCAATTTCGTGATTTCCGATATTAGTAGCATAGCGAATAGATAATTCCGGTTGAATATTAACATCCAAAAAATTACTTGAATGAATTATAAAAGAGTTTTTGGTACCTTCATTATCCGAACCAAAGCCCTCTCCAATATCAAAATTTGATTTGTAAATATGATTTTTCGAGTCTTTCAAGGGTTTAATAAAATGTGAATGATTTATTAGCTTTTCCTCATGAATATAATAAATTTCTGCCGCGGGTAAATTGCCACTCAAATCATTATCGATATCTGTATATCTTTTGTTTGCTGTCGTCTTATCCCAAGTCAAAAAATATGCTGAGGTATCGGTAAACATACTGTATTCGGGATTCAAAATATGGCTTTTGTCTCTAAATAAGAAAGAATCCAACCTTGTTCTGTTTTTCTCCCCATAAAACTCTATATAGTCATTTGGAGAAAATTTATCTGAAGTACTTGTATGGATATTTACTTCTTTGCCATACAAATAAAGTTGAAAATCTTTGCCCTTGACATTGTCTAAGTCAATACCGGAGTCTGACAGTTGTTGATATGTGATATGATAAATCCCATCTTCCGAAACGGGTATTTTATAATAATCTTTACTAAAATCAATCCACTCGTTTCCATAGATAGAAACACCGTTTTCGATAATTTGAGCACTAAGATTGAATGTCAATAATAAAGAAAAAACGAATATTGAAAATAATCTCATTTTTATTTTTTTTATAAATCAATTTACAAATATATATTAATCAAATACGCAATACAAAATAATTTGAGCAAAAGTAGTAATCTAATGAATAATTAACTTAAATCATCAGTAAAAATTGTAAAATATACTCAAACCATATGTTACTCTTATAATTTT
>JALVEE010000349.1 GCA_027008645.1 Saprospiraceae bacterium | reverse complement strand
TATTGAGTAGTGGCAATTTTACATTTTTTAAAAATGCTTCTGTCTGATTGTCTGCTGATTAGCACTTTTAACTGTCAAACTCAAGATGTGCAACGATTGTCATATAAAGACCAAATATGAATTTATCAAGGTAACTGTCCCTGATAATAATCCATTTAGTAATCAGAAGTATTGATTGTTTTATTTAGAGGTGTATTTCATTTTTTTCGCTTTACCCATTGCTTTGCCTCTGACTCCTAAAGGAGAATCAACCCGCAACGCGAAAAAATGAAATACACCTTTATTAAGTCAAATGTAGAATTCTCGGTTTTCCTTGCAGGTCGTGGATGAATTTCCAATTATAGTTGTATTGTTTGATTATATTTTTAAGTTCATCTGTCGTGTATTCATTGATTTCGCAATAGATATTTCCACCTGGGTTGAGATGTGACGTGGCAAACTCAAAAATCATTTTATAAAAAATAAGATGGTCTGTATTATTTGGGAACAGAGCAATTTTGGGTTCAAATCTTAAGGTCGAATCGCCCATTAATTTTTTTTCGGACTCTTTAATATAGGGCGGATTTGAGACTATTAAATCGTATTTTTCTAGTTTAGTCCAATTGCCTTTATTTAAAAAATCCATTAATTTGAATTCAGTATTAGTGATGTTTAGAGATTTTTTGTTGTGACTGGCTATGACCAATGCAGATTCAGAGACGTCAATTGCTGTAATAAGAGTATTGGGTTTCTCTTTTGCAATACTCAAAGCGATGCAGCCGCTGCCTGTGCCTATGTCCAATACTTTTACATTTTTGTTTTCGATTGAGTTTGTCGCTTCATCTACCAAAAGTTCCGTTTCCGGTCTTGGGATTAGAACTGACTTGTCAACTTTGAAAAAACTATTGTAAAAAAAAGCTTTCCCTACAATATATTGTAAAGGCTCTCCGGTTTGAAAACGAAGAAGGTCAGAGTTGAAAATGTCTTTTTTTAATTTTACTATATCTTCCGGAGCTATGACCCCAAATCTATCCTCAAAATACAATTTAGCTATATTGCGTGTTTCCCTTTTAGGATAAATAGATTCCAATATAGCAAGTAATTTATTGTAATAATACTTATATTGAGACAAGGCTGAATTAACTTTTTATTTATATAAATATCCGGTAAAACGAAAAACGGTTTCTAATATTTTGTATTAGAAACCGCTTATTCAATTAAATACTAATTTATTTTAGTAATCATTGTTACGGTAGTTTCCACCGCCTCTGTTATATCCTCCTCTGTTACTTTCTTTTGGTTGAGATTTCTTAACTACAATAGTTCTTCCATCCATTTCGCTATCATTTAAAGCATTGATAGCCTCGTTTCCTTCGTCGTCATTAGCCATTTCAACAAATCCATAACCTTTTGATCGGCCAGTAAATTTGTCCATGATAATTTTAACTGAAGATACTTCTCCAAAAGCCTCGAAAGCATCTCTTAAATCGGCTTCCTGAGTGTCATAATCTAGTTTTGCAACAAAAATGTTCATAAAAAATAATTAAAAATTTTAAAAAATATATCAGACTAATCGTTAATCTGATAATAATAAGTTACAAAGTAACATCTTATATTCTTATAAACCAAGATAATCTTGTTTTAATTCAAAAATAATTCGTTTTTTGTTAAAAAATTCATGAAATATGTACAATTTATTGAGTTTTAATAGATTTAATTTTACAAATTTTTAAGATTTGTCAAAAACACTCATTAATTTTACTATTTCATTGTCATTTGGAGTATTTCTGTTTTTTAAATTGTTTAAAATAAACTCCTTTTTTGATTTTGTATAGTTTTGTCCGAATTTGAATTTTGCACTGATAGATTCTATATTTATTTTTAAAACTGCAACTCTTTCTAAAACTCCATTGTATTTTTCTGAATCAAAGCTAATATATTTTCCTTCGGGTTGTAGCTTTTTCATAAGGGCATCGAATATCTTTCTTTTTTCTTCATTTGTATCAATTAGCTCAATTTTTCCATCAATGGTAACAGATTTAAAAAAAGCTGTTGCAGGACAAGCCAATTCATCTTTACTCATGATATAAGAAGGTATCACACTATGATTGGTTACAACATTAAACGATGCATGAGGATTACTGCGAATTAAATCCATCTTTTTTCCCTTATAAGAACCGTGAAAGTAAATCGCATTTTTGTAGTAAACAAAATTTACCGGTATTGCGTAAGGTTTATCTCCTTGAAGTGCCAATACACCGTACTCTGCATTATCGAGTACCTCGGTAATAAGTTGCATGTCTTCGACCATTAATTTATTTCCCATAAATATACCCCGTTTTGCAATTATTATAGTGAGCTAGATAAACTATGACTATTTTTGCGCAATATACTTATTCTTTACTTGATTTTATCTTTTTTCTAAAAATATATTGGGTTTCTATGTATAAGGATTGGAAATCTGCCGGATCAAATGTTCGGGAGAAATACTCCCAGTTTCTTTCGTTCATATACTTAAAAAACTCAGCATTGGTTTTTAAGGCACTTAGTTCTATTTCATCAATTCCTTTTTCATCAGTAATGCCGACAAGAGTGATTTTTTTTAGCTCATATTTATGTTTACGAGTATTTAATATTTTCTGTGTTACAAATAATTCTGCATAATCATATTTAACGATATCCTGACTTAATGCTAAGGTGGATTGGAATATGAGAAAAAGTAAAATTCCTGTTTTGATAAAATGGTTAATGCTTGTTTTCATAATAAGATTTTTATTGATTTTTTAACTTGTATTTTTCTTTCAATGATTCCGCAAGATAATTTGCATTATAAGAATGTCCTTCAGGTTTGGAATGATAACATTGAATATCAAAGTAAACCCTTGGTTTCTGGACAAGCTGTGAATTTGCGGTAATTCCGTCATAATAGACTTGGTAGAACTCTTTGACATAATGTTTTCCTTTTGTGATAACAAAATATTTGTAGCCGCTTCTCAAAGTCAATACTGCACTTCTAAGTAATGCAAAATCAACTGCCCTTTCCATAGAAGTCCTACTATTACCTTTAAATGATACCTTGAATACATCTTCACGGATTCGGATTTCGGAATATCCTCCGGTAAATGATTTTCGATGATATGAGGTAGCACAAGAGGAGAGAAAAATAATCATACTAAAAATAAATAATCGTTTCATATCTGTGATTTTAATTGATAAAGAGAATTAATGCAAATATATTAAGAAACAGTAGGTTTACTAAAGCGAAACTAAGATTTAAATTATATTTAACTTTAGTGTTATGAATATGTTAATGCGCATATTAGACAGCAATCTTTTGCGCCATTACTGAGGTTTGCCCCGATGAACCTATAGAAAAATTCATCATCTGGGCAGTTGTGTCTATAAAAAGGTGCATTTCATTTTTTCGCGTTTTGAGTTCTATCGATCGATGAAATTTCCCGCTGTCTAGCGGGATAAATGTGAATAACCGTGGGTGGAACCCGCGGTATCCGAACAAGCAAAGTACAACTCCGGAGGAGTTGAATATCCACACAACATAATAATTGATAATTGAACACCTTCGGCGTTCATATCACCTTTCACATTTACCCCGCATTTCATACGGGGCTAATCACATTAAACCACGTTCGTGGTTTTTGCCCTCTCATTTATAAACCAAAATTTTATAAAGAAATAGCAATATTATCTTTCTTTTGATTTTATAGGGGAAATAGGGATAAGAGAAAAAATGAAATGCACCCATAATGTGGTATAACAAGTAAATTTCGATTAATTTTATTATTTTTGCATTCAAAATTAAATAATGTGAAGAAGATATTGATTTTTTTATCGGTTGGTATTCTTTTAGGATTGCTCATTTTTGGGCTAACCTTGAAGCAATGGGTTTGGGGAGAAAATGTCAAAAAAAACATTGAATCTTATGAGCTATTGATTCCCACGGGTTCGGATTACAACTCACTAATGAAGATATTAAAGGATAATGATTTATTGGAGAATTACAGCTCATTTGATTTTGTAGCCGGAGCAATGAAGTATAAAAAATCAAAAATCAAACCGGGACGGTATGTGCTAAAACCCGGAATGAGCAATAGAGAATTGATTAATCTATTGCGGTCGGGAAAGCAAACTCCCGTTAATATTACATTTAATAATGTGAGAAAAATAGACGAACTGATGGGGAAAGTCTCTCACTATATCGAGGCTGATTCCACATCATTGGTTAAATTAATACAGGATAGTGCATTTATATCCAAACTGGGATACAATAAATACACTATTTTGTCAATGTTTATTCCCAATACCTATGAATTGTACTGGAATACAGATGCAAGGCAGTTTGTGGAACGGATGAAAAAAGAGCATGACAAATTTTGGGCAAAAAACAATAGATTGGTTAAAGCAACTGCTTTGGATATGGACGAAAAAGAAGTTTTTACACTTGCCTCAATTGTGCAAAAAGAAACTCTTGCAAATGACGAAAAACCCAAAGTAGCTTCTGTTTACCTTAATCGATTGAAAAGAGGCATTTTGTTGCAAGCTGATCCTACAGTTGTGTTTGCATCCGGTGATTTTGGGCTGAAAAGAGTCTTGAATAAGCATTTGGATATTGATTCGCCTTACAACACATATAAGTATGAGGGACTACCTCCGGGACCGATTTGTATGCCTGATGTGAGTAGTATCGATGCTGTATTGAATGCTGAGGATACCAATTATCTTTATTTTTGTGCAAAACCCGATGGAAGTGGTCATCACGCCTTTGCCAAGACGCTAAAACAACACAATGTCAATGCCAATAAATACAGGCGTTGGTTGAATAGTCACAGGATTAAGTAAACTACAAAATACAAGATATTTATTTTCGTTGTGTATATTATTTATGAAAAAATAATCAATTAAAAATAATTTATGAAGCATATTTTATTATTTATTACTTTAATTATTTCAGAGGTTTTATTTGCTCAAACCGGATATGATATTGGTATTAAAGCAAAAAATTATCAGGTTGATTCACTGTTTGTATCCTATAAATATGGAGGAGGCAATGTTGTTTTGAATATTTTAAAAAGAAATTCTCAAGGAGATTTTGTATTAAAATCTGATGCTCTGCTTCCTGATGCCGTTTACTATATTGGAACATTGACAAAGAAAGAACTCTTTCCGTTTATCATAACTCAAAAAGACAGCCATTTTGATTTGACATTGGATTTTGGGGATGAAAAAAACTATTCTTCAAAAGGCTCTAAAGAAAATGAAGTGTTTTTTGAATACAAACATCAAGCTGATGTTCTTGAGAATAAAAGAAAAGATTTTCTGATGAATAGGCAATTACAAAGGAAAGATATAATCACGCATGAACTTAATCAAATAAGACGGAAGTATGTCGGTCAGAATCAGGGTACTTTTGTGGCAAAACTTATAAAAAGCGATATAGAATGGCTTGATTCGGAAATGACAAGTATAAAGGGAAAAGATAGAGATAAAATACTCGATTATAAAATTAATAATTATCTTAACAATATTGATCTTAGCGATAAAACTGCATTGAGATTGCCAAAAACCCATAAATTGATTACAGATTATTTCGATAGAGTGGTTCATCTAAAACCTGATGCTGTAGTACACGCTTTAGATAGTGTCCTTTGGGCGATGGGTTATAAAAGTGAAATGTTTAAATTTTATTTGCCATTTTTCACTAGAAAATACTCATTTCCTTTTAGACCTTGGGTAGATAATGTATATGCTTATCTTGTAAAAAAGTACTATACAAAAGAGATGGCTTATTGGCTTAGTGATAAAGAAATACAAAG
Source organism: Saprospiraceae bacterium (assembly GCA_027008645.1). Classification (GTDB taxonomy): domain Bacteria; phylum Bacteroidota; class Bacteroidia; order Chitinophagales; family Saprospiraceae; genus JADJGA01. The sequence continues at coordinate 806 of JALVEE010000349.1, read as the reverse complement.
GGTACACGAAATGGCTAAGCAAAAAGAAGAGTCATTACCCGGTAAAATTATTCCTGATATCACATTGGTTGACCAAAACAATAAATCAGTAAGGTTGCGCGATATCGATGCAAAATATATGATACTTGTTTTTTGGAGACCCGGTTGTAGTCACTGCCGTCACGCTATGCCAGTATTAAGAGAATTTCAAAATAAATATAAAAGCAAAGGAGTGAAGATCGTTACTGCTTGTACAAGGCAAAGGAGCGATACATACCGCTGTTGGGAGGGAGTCAAAAATGAAAAGATGGAAGACTTTGATTATAATCTCGCAGATAAATCCGGAAAAACAGGTTTTTTGAAAAAATACAATATAACCGGAATTCCAAACATATTCATTATCGATAAAAACAAAAAAATCATTGATAAAAAAGTTGCCCCAAGTAAATTGGAAGAAGTGTTTGAGAAAGTGTTGAGGGAGGAGGAGTAATGGGAATCCTCAACCCCCGACCCCTTCTCCTTTCTAACCTCATCCCCCAGCCCCTTCTCCTTTTAAAGAGTTCGTATTTTTATTTTAAATATTTTGTAAAAGGAGAAGGGGAGAGTGAGGGATATTAAGCTTTAGGAATAGCTAATGGTCTTTTTCTTGTGTATTTTATTAAAAGCTATTTTTTGTCTATAATCATTCATACCATAGAACACAAAAAATATCCTTTTAACCCAACTTGGGCATTATGAAATACAACCAGCTGTTTATTAGCGTGTTAAAAAATTAGTGGTACACTACATATTTTTTAATTGTAGGAATAGTTGATTTACATTTAGTT
>JALVEE010000348.1 GCA_027008645.1 Saprospiraceae bacterium | reverse complement strand
ACACTAGCATCCGAAAGTTCACATTTTAAAAACGCCTGAGAATCCATTATTTTTGGGTTCTACAAAAAACTTTTTAAATATGGGACTCTTCAGGCGAAACAAAAATAACAATAAACCACTTATCAAACAAATTTTGGATTTAGTTCCTCGTTGGTTATTTGATAGTTGCACCAATACCTACAAAACAGATAAAGGGTGCAGTAAATATAAGACTTACGACCAATTTGTAGCCTTAACTTTCGGACAGCTTAATAAGTGTCAGAGTTTGAATGATATATCAGCAGGAATAGGTGTGAGTGAAATATTTATAAATGACCTTGGTTTAAAACAAAGTCCAGCACGTTCAACTATGAGTGATGGCAACAAAAAACGGGACTGGCACGTGTTTGAGAGCTTATATTATCGCTTGTTAAGTCATTACAAATCCGTACTAAAAAAGCATCATAATACGCACATTATAAAAGAGATTAAAGACAAAAGTATTAAACTTATAGATAGCTCAATCATAACGGTGTGTCTGTCAATGTTCGATTGGGCAGCGTTTCGGACAGCTAAAGGAGGAATTAAATTGCATACTGCCTGGAATGATGCTTTAATGATTCCTGAGGTGGTCAATATTAGTGAAGCAAAAAAACATGATAGGTATGGTTTTGAACAATTAATATTTCCAAAAGACACCATTATAGTTGAGGACAGGGCTTATTTTGACTTTGAATTAATGCTCAATAGGATAAAAGCAGGAAATGTATTTGTAACCAGAATAAAGCGTAATACTAAATATAAAACTATTGAAGAACTAGATTTACCAGACAATATTGACCAAAATATATTAAAGGATGAAATTATACTGCTAACCTCAAATAAAGCAATAGAAACGGGTATTTCTGAATATAAATTAAGATTAGTTCACGTTTATAAAGAAGATGAAAACAAGGTAATAGCAATTATAACAAACCAATTGGATTGGGGGTATAATACTATTGCAGAACTATACAAAAAGCGTTGGGATATTGAATTGTTTTTTAAAGCGATAAAACAAAACTTACAAGTAAAAACTTTTTGGGGGACAAGTGAGAATGCCGTAAAATCACAGCTATATGTTGCTTTAATAAGTTATTTGCTATTGGAGTTGATAAAACGTACAATCGTAAAAGGAAAAATCGCATTCTCTAATTTATCAGAAAAAATACGATTTTGCTTATATCACTATCTCTCATTAGATTATGTATGCAACGAGGTTCGAGAAGGTGTCAGAAAAGTGAAACTTATAAAACAAAGGGAATTCTTTTTTGAAAAGGACTTATTTTCTGGATAATTTGCATTAATGTAACGTGTTTACTGGGATACAGAATGTTTTTAGGGGTTATTGAAAAAGTTTCGGATGCTAGTGAGAATTTTTCTATCTTTTTATTTGCACCAGTAAAATTCTATGAATTTTCCGGTGCAAATACGCCTAAATATTGAAGTAGGCGAGAATCCCGCTATGCGATATATATAGTGTTACCTGCTGGGTTTCTTTGCTTTTATTTTGTCTATCAAAGATTTAAAAGTCAAACTATATCCATAAATCATATTTTCT
>JALVEE010000347.1 GCA_027008645.1 Saprospiraceae bacterium | reverse complement strand
ATGTTACATTTGTCATTGGAGAAGTTGTTTTTTTGTTCAAACTCAAAGATAATTTGAGATATTAAATTACTTCTCCTTTTTTTTAACTTTTTTTTAATTGTTTAGGACGCTATTGGTATATTATATTCAAAGCAGTTGGAAAAGTATTATATCGGTAGTACATCTATGGATATATCGGAAAGATTGCGAAGACATAGTACAAATCACCTTACGTTACTGCGGTACCTTGCCATATAAAAAAAGAGTAGGCTCACTAATGTCAGAAATATCAATATGGCATTTACTTGATGCCATACTGCCAATACGATGTTGATATTCGTTAATACAGTAAGAATACCTAAAGTCAACTGTAGTGCTATTAAAATGATGAGTAGATTAAGCCCAAACTTAATTTCTTTTGATTTGACCTTTGGCTTAAATTTTAAATAAAACAACAAAATGACAGAGAATAATATCAGTCCAAACCATCTGTGGATAAAATATACCATAGAGGGGTCTTTAAATATACTCAAAATCCATTCTGACTGCCATGCGACTGATGCTAAGGAGGGAAACCACTCACCTCCCATCAAGGGATAATCTGAATAATAATATCCGGCATTTAATCCGGCAGTAAATGCGCCGTAAAATTCCTGAAGTAAAAATAATACAATAACCCAAATTGTCCATGTTTTGAATTTTGGCTTAAGGGAAATATCTATTTCTCTATCTTTGTATTTTAATTCCATTGCTGTCCAAAAAACGAGTGATACCAACATTGTCGCTACAAAAAGATGTATTGCCAACCTGTAATGACTAACATCATATCTATCTGCAAATCCACTTCGTACCATAAACCAACCCAACCATGCCTGAAAAGAGGCAAATATGAAAATCGACACTATTTTCCATAATAATTTGCGATTCTTGAAATAGCCTTTTAATAGAAAATATATAAATGGTATTAAAAATATCAATCCTACTAATCTTGCGATTAGTCTGTGGAAATATTCCCATAGAAATATCACTTTGAAATCAGATAATTCAAAATCTTTATGTTCTTGCTGATATTCGGGAATCTTTTTGTATTGCTCAAATTCAGCTTTCCATTCTGCTTCATTCAATGGAGGAATAACTCCGGTGATAGGATTCCAATGTACTATGGATAATCCGGAATTTGTCAAGCGCACTGAACCTCCTACTCCGACCATTAGAATTATCAAAAACACTCCTGTAAATAACCAAATGATTACAGGTCTATAGTTAATTTTACTATTAGCCATTATTCTTTTATCAACAATTTCAAATCATTAATAAGAGCTTTTACTTCATTAGCATCAGTACCGGAATAGTACCCTCTCAAATGCCCTTGACCATCTACCAATACCATTTTTTCAGAGTGCATATAACCTCCGGGTTCGTTTTTGTCTTTTGACATGCCGAGGTAAAAGCCTTTTTTACCTATTTCATAGATACTTTCCTCTTTGCCTCGTACAAAATTCCAGTTTTTTAAATCTGCATCATATTTCTTGGCATATTGTCTCAATTTTTTAAAACTATCCCTGTCCGGATCTATTGAAAAAGCAACGATGTTGTACTTGTCTTGGTAGTCAGCAAGTGCTTTTTGTACTCTCTTTGCCCCTTGAGTCATCCTTGGGCAGATAGATGGACATGAGGTAAAAAAGAAATATGCAATATAAGGTTTCCCATTTAACTGTTTTGTGCCAAAGGCAGAGCTGTCTTGTTTCTGAAATTGAAATTCAGGTAATTTAAAATAAACAGAATCTCCGTTTACTACTGTATGTAAACCCAAATAGGGAAGTGTTTTTGTGTTTTTCTTGCCACATGATCCAAAAATTCCAGCAAGGAATATCAATAACCATATATTTCTTTTAAGATATTCCATAATTATTCTTTATTTTTTTGTAAATTATATATATAAACATACACATTATGGAAATTAGCAAAATGACAGAAAACGAATATGCAGCAATTTCTTTATCACTTATATTACCACGACATACCGAACAAGACTGAACGAATCCCGGATTAAAAAGCAATATCAAAACAATACCTGTTGCTTTAAATGAAATATTCCGTTTTACTTTGTTTAACATTAAATTAATATTTTATATTGTTATTAAAGCATATACAATAGAAAATACAGAATTGGCCACAATAACACCACAAAATACCAAAACATCCCAAAAGCTACAGTAGTATCCATTAAATTTTGATTTTTCTTATTCTTATTTATTTTTACCATTAAAATAATCAATAATGATATTCCAACCATTACATGGATACCGTGTAATGCTATCAGACTGTAAAAATAAGATGCGTATAATCCCGAAGAAGATTGAATTCCAAAATTGATTAAGTTTATCCATTCTGATCCCTGAATAAACAAGAAAACAAGAGATAATGCAATAGAAGTCCAAATTGATTGTTTCTTCCAAATACCGGATTTTGATTTTTTTTCAAACAAATAATAAAAAACACCGCTTAATAATAAAATTAAAATATTGGGTAGTGTAATGTATTGAGGTAATCTGGGTTGATCTAATGGAGGCCAAGTCATAGCTTTAGCGCTCGCAATAATATAAGCGCTTATCAATCCTCCAAAAAACATTATTTCAGTTATGATGATTATACCGAATGCTATCGATATACCAGGGATTTTGTTTTCAATTGTTTTATTCATTTAATTTTTTATATTATAAAATTATGTAACAGCTATTGTATTCGGCTTTTAAGGTCGATATACGTCATGCGTAACCATAGGAATATCTGAATATACACCTACAATTAATGCTGTCAAAGTAAATAATGCAAGGTATATCATAATCTGCAGAATAAGGGGCTCCCATTTCAAATGCATAAAATAATTAATTACCAATAGTGCTTTCATTGCAGAAGCCAAAAATACTATTGAAACCATTACCATAAAATTATCGATATAAGAAGCGACTAAGCTTATACCAAATAAAAAAAGCAATGCAAAGTAAATTTTTAGATAATTCGGGTGTCCATGATAATCTTGTTCAGCTGGAAAAACAACCTCATGTGCCAATCCTTCATTTATACGTGTATCATTATTCATAGTTTTTATTTTTTTTAGTGAGCAATATATAGAAGTGGAAATAAAAATATCCAAATCAAATCAACCATATGCCAGTATAAGCCGGCTATTTCTATACGATGATAGTTTTTACCTTTTCTTGCTCCTTGCATTACGATAAATAGTACAATAGCCCCTACTACAACATGTGTAGCGTGTAATCCGGTCATAAGAAAATAGAATCCCCAATATGAACTTTCGATAGCTTTACCGGATGCCGCCAATTCTTTACCACTAAAAGTAAATCCGTGATGCAATTTTTGAGAATATTCCGTTATTTTGACTACCAAAAAAATCAATGCACAGAGTATTGTCAGAGAGATATACATTGTTATTTTTTTTGAATCCTTTCGTTGTGCAGCTTGATGTGCTTTTACTACAAAATAACTACTCGTGAGCAGGACAAAGGTGTTAATTGCTCCAAGTATCACATTTGTATGAGATGCCATTTCAGCCCATTGCTCATACCTCATTCTATAAAGCAAGTAAGATACCATCAATCCACCAAAAATGACAAATTCCCCCGCTATCAATAGCCACATCCCCAATCTTCCCTGAGGAATATCTTTCATAGTAGGTTTCAATAATTGTTTTGTATTCATAATAATAGTATTATTTGTTTTGTATTTTAAATTTCACTTTGAGGGCAATAATCCAATTCTTTTTCCGGATGGTTATAATCATAAGGCCATCTTTGTACTACCGGATATGGATCGAAATTTCCATGAGGTGGTGGAGAATCTGTTTGCCATTCCAGTGTATTCGCTTCCCAAGGGTTTTTGCTCGCTTTCTTTCCTTTTTTGATTGAATAAAAGAAATTAAATAGAAATACAAACTGAAATAATAGCAAAAATATCAAACTGACTGTTGCTATTTGTCTAGCCATTATATGTTCGGGTTGCATCAATAAATCATTCCAAGCACTATAATTGTAAATCCTTCTGTGTTGTCCTTGTAATCCCAGCCAAAACAATGGAATAAAAATTGAATTAAAGAAAATAAATGTACCCCAAAAATGAATCAATCCCAGTGTTTTGTTCATCATCCTACCGCTAAATTTTGGAAACCAGTAGTAAAATGCCGCAAATCCTCCCAAAAATACTGTTGGGAATAATGTATAATGAAAATGTGCAATTACAAAGTATGTGTCATGAGCATAAATATCAAATACATTTGAACCTAAATGTAATCCTGTAAAACCTCCAAAAAATGTAAATGTAGCCAACATTCCTAAAGCCCAAAGCATTGGTGTCTCAAACCTTATATTACCTTTCCAAAGAGTTCCCAGATAGGATAGAACCATACCCGCAAACGGTATTGAAATGATAATGGTCAAAAGGCTGAATATATTGGCTGCACCAGGGTCAATTCCAGACACAAATTGATGATGCGCCCAAACAACCAAAGAAAGTATTGCAGCTATTATCACCATTAAAATAACCATCTTGTAGCCAAATAACGGTTTTCTTGAAAATGTGGAAATTATTTCACCTACAGCACCAATTGATGGCAATAACAAGACATATACTTCAGGATGACCGAAGAACCAAAAAAGGTGTTGCCACAAAATAGGATCTCCACCCCTGTATGCATCAAAAAATCCGGTTCCAACCAAAATATCCATTAGAAGCATAAATGCTCCGGCAATAAGTGGACCTACGGAAAACATAAACAATAAGTTTGCAATATTGACCATCCATACGACTAATGGTAATCTCATTAATGACATTCCCTTAGCTCTTTTGTTGAGTGTAGTAACTACAAAATTGATTCCTCCCATTAACATAGAGATAAATTCCAAAGCTACAGCCAAAAGAAAAAATGTATTACCGGTGAAAAAATTTGTCCAAAAAGTTGTATTTGGATTGTTATAGCCAAAATCTGAAACCGATAGGGGAGGGTACATAGTCCATCCACCCCCAAATGCTCCCGTGGGCATCATAAATCCTGCTAATAAAACAAAGCAACTCAATAGGAAAACCCAGTAGGAAATCTTGTTTAATGTGGGAAATGCCATATCATCTGTCCCGATCATAATAGGAATCAAAAAATTGCCAATTACTGCCAAAAGAATTGGCATACCTACCCAAAATATCATTATTGCACCGTGATTTGTCACCAATTGATTGTATTGTTTAGCCGCCAAATCCCCGTACAATGGAATATCATTTGGTCCAAATGCGAGATTGTATCTAAATACATATACGAAAAATCCCCCAAATGCTGCCATAAACATCGCCGTCAATAAATACTGAAATCCGATGTCTTTGTGATCCAATGAGAAAAAATATCTATGCCAAAATCCATGTTTTTTGTGTGTATCCATATCAATAGATTGTTGTTTTTTTTTAATTATTTTTTATAAATGTTAGCCATTGTTTTTTTCCATGTGTTGAAATCTTCAACATACATCGTTCCTCTCATTATTGAATGGCCGGTTCCGCATATTTCTGCACAAGAAATATCATATTCGCCGGTTTTATTGAGCTTAATCCATCTTGTGATAGTCCTTCCGGGCAATGCATCCTGCTTAAATCGTGCCTGAGGCAAAAATACACTATGGACTACATCCAAAGCTTTTATGTCCATATGTACGACTTTGTTAACCGGCACATGAAGTTCATTGTATGCCATGATATCATCATCGGTATATAATTTTCCGTCGGGTCCGGGATAGATAATATTCCACATCCATTGCTTTCCAATAATCGCGATTTTAAAATCAGGATCAGGTAATGTCTGCTCTACACTTTCCCAAATAGGATGTTCTTTGAGCAATATGTACATGTCTCCCAAAAAAAGGAGAATCATACCGATATAAATCCACTTTCTTTTGCCGTGACTATTTCCCACCATATACATTTCTTCTTTGGTTTTATTCCTCTTTCTTGTGACAATGGGATATATAAATAAAAATAGTGTTATCACAGTTGCAATACCTACAACAGCTGTTATTATCCAGAATAGTTTGTCCATTTCTGAACCTATTTGGCTAATACTTTCAGGAAAAATATTCATTATAAATAGTTTTTATTAAGTTATTTTATTTAATCGTTTTGTTTTATTTATTCCAAAATGCTATTACAAATAGTAATTGTACAATTGGTAAATATATAATTGATCCATACATCATTTTTTTTGCTAAATTTATCTCCGGATTTTTGTAGAAATAGTAAGCTTTGGAGATAAACCAAAAGGTAACCAATAATAATACTGTTAATAATAATACATTAATAAACCCTAAAAAGAAAAATAATAATATGGTTGGAATTAATACCATTGATGATATAAAAGTTAAATAAGCGTTTAGGAATGTCCTACCGTGTTTTGTAGGCAATAAATTATAACCAGCTTTTGTGTATTCATCATTCCAAATCCATGCTATAGACCAAAAGTGTGGAAATTGCCATATGAATTGAAATAAAAATAGAAGCAATGCTAAACTATCAATTTTGCCAGTAGCTGCTATATATCCTATCGTTGGAGGCAAAGCTCCAGGAATAGCTCCAACTAGTACTGCAACCGGTGTTATCCTTTTGAGAGGAGTATAAATAAATGAATAGATTAGTAACGAAGATATACCCAAAAC
>JALVEE010000346.1 GCA_027008645.1 Saprospiraceae bacterium | reverse complement strand
TGGAGAGGTGAAATGAGTATATTTTTCAAATCCCAATCCGTAATGCCCAATATTATCCGTTGTATAAATCGCTTTTGACATAGTCCTAAGAGCCAGTGGAATCAACATCTTCAATGCTTCGTCCTCTTCTGACCTTTTGCTCAATTCAGTAAATGATTTGGCCACTTGCTCCGGGGTATCCAATTTTAGTTTAACTCCAAATTCCTTGGCGAAATTAGCAAAATCCAACAATTTATCCGGATCCGGCAAATCGTGCACTCTATATACAAATGGCACTTCTTTTGCTTGGCTTTTACCTACTATAAACGCTGCGACCTCTTTATTTGCCAGCAGCATAAAATCCTCAACAAGTAAATGGGCGTCTTTTCGCTCTTTGACATACAGCCCAATGGGTTTTCCTTTTTCATCCAACTTGAATTTCACTTCTTCAGTATTGAAATCGATCGAACCTTTCTTGAATCTGTCTTTTCTTAATTTTTTAGCAATGGTATTAAGTTGTATCAATTCTTTTGCATAATCCCCTTCATTATTGTCCATTATCTCTTGTGCTTCTTCATAAGCAAATCTACGATCAGAATGAATGATAGTTTTACCAAACCATCTTTTTACAATATTGAGATTTTTATTAAATTCAAATACAGCTGAAAAAGTTAAGCTCTCTTCATCAGGTCTGAGGGAGCACAACTCATTTGAAAGTATTTCAGGCAACATAGGATCGACTCTATCTACTAAATAAACTGAGGTGGATTGGTCGTAAGCCTCTTTGTCCAATTCTGTTCCCGGCTTGACATAATGCGATACATCAGCGATATGGATACCTACTTCTATATTGCCATTATCAAGATAGCTGATTGACAATGCATCATCAAAATCCTTGGCGGTATCGGGGTCAATAGTTATTGTCAAGGTATCTCTAAAGTCTCTTCTTTTGCTTATTTCTTCCTCTGTAATCTCTTTAGGAAGTTTGTCTGCTTCTGCAAGCACTTCTTCGGAAAATTCAAGTTTAAATCCATTATTGATCAAAATGGATTTCATCTCTATATCATTTTGCTCATAATCATCAAGACTATTAAGTATCCTTCCCCATGGAATGGGATTTCTTGTTCCACGCCATTCCGTTATTTCAGCAAAAACCTTAGAGCCTCCCTTGATATTATCTTTATCATAATCTTGAATGAATATTTCGAGTTCATCTTTTACTCCTGTAACTGTAACAGAAGCATAATTCCCGAAATCCCTGAAAGTGCCTATAAATTGGGTTTTAGCCCTTTTGATTATCTCGACGATTCTACCGTCATTTTTGCTTCCTCGCTTGGAAAAGAGAAGTTCCACTTTGACTTTGTCTCCGTCCATAGCTGTCATCATATATCTATTATTGACATACACATCATAGGGCAATTCTTTGACAATAATGTAACCGGCTCCGGTTTTTGTCTTATCGACAATACCGGTGTAGAAAACCTTTTTCTTATCACCGGCATAAGGCAATTTCCTGTTTTTAGCTTTATTTATACCATTGAAAACATAGTTTCCATGTCCTGTAATCGTAATAAAGTTTTCTTTTAGTAATATTTTTAATATTTCATGTATTTGACCTTTTGAATTGGAGACATTTAGTTTTTTCCGGATTTTTCCGGTATTATATTCTTTTACTGCATTTCTTTTAAATAATTTCTTGATTTTATTTTTCAATAGATTAAAAGGCAGTTTTTTCTCGCTATACTTTTTCCACGATTGTTTTTTCATCTGTTTAAAATTTTTATTTTGTAAAAAATTAATAAAAATTTATAATACATTCAGGAACTCTCATAAATTTATTTTAATCATAACCTTTTGTGTATTTTATGATTAAAAAAATTCATGTTCGTTTCATTTGTTTATATTTATATTGTATTTGACTAAGGTAATTAAATTAAGTCACCTAAAGTTTATAGGAGACAATTTTCCCTTGGTCGTCTATTAAATAGCTATTTGCTTTACTGTTTTGAGGATCATAATTATTGACATCATCCGTATTTCCTTCCATCATAAGCACTACCAAATCTTCATCTATAAAGGCGACATGCTCATTGATAGTCTTTCCGTCAGAGGTCATACTTGCAATGGTTTTTTTATCTATAGTTTTCCCCTTTTTATCATAAGTGTGTAGTATATACTCGTAATTCAATAACCCTATTTTAAGATAGATTATAGCTTGGAAATGAAGAGTATCCGGAATCTTAAAACAGGCTATATACTCATCATCATATGTATTTTCCGTTAATTCTATTTCTTCATAATCAGAACCGTCATTGATTATATGTTTCCAAATCGCAAGTTCGGGAATCGGTTTATTGTACTTGCTAAAAGTAGAAAAATGCTCTGAGGACAAGGTTATTGGCATTTCGACTTCCGGAAACAGCTCTAAGAAAGCCGGAAAGTCGTCATTTATCTTTTTTTCACTCATGTAATATATTGGTTTTTCTTGATTCTTATAAAAAATCAAAATCTGAGCAATAATTTTCTCAATTTAAAAAAAATTGCCTGTTTTCGTGCAGACACTATATAAATGCTATTATCCTCTTTAAAGTTTATTATATAACGATTATTTTTAATTTAATGTCTAATTGGGGATATTTTTGTTCTGGAAACCTTAGTTAGAATGAAGTAGAAGAAAATGAATGGTTGCCGCGATATGTGGAGGATGAGCGATAGCGAAATCGCTTGTTATGGCTCGTACTTTCTCATTTTAACATTTTTCTTATTTCTTCTGGGTCTCTTCTCATATCAACTAGTGCAATAATAAATATTTCAGATTCTATTACCTTATAAAATAATTTGTACGATTTAACAATTTTTTGTCTCACATTTTCTATTTCAGTTATTCTACCTAGTTCTGGATTGACTGAAAGTGAATCAGCAGCAAGTCCAAAAAGAATATTTAATTTGGTCGAATACCTATTACTTTTATTACGATTTATCCAATATTTAAGAATTTCTTTTCTTTGAGACGTTGCTCGTTTTGTCCAAATAATAGTTTTATTCATAACCAAGCAAATCTTTCATTTCTTTCTCAACTTCGTCGTTTGTAAAAGTCTCTCCATTTGTAATTTGATTTAGACCAATTTCAATTTGTTTTTTCTCAAAGGTGGAAAGTTGAACAACTTCACCAGATAATTCCAATTCTATAATATTTAACAAGTCCTCTAATAAATATTCATTATCAATATTTACTATTTTCCTTATTACTTGATTTTGTAATTCCGCTGTTGACATAATTTAAGATTTTGATTCACTAATATAAACAATTTTCTTAAGCAATTTGTTCCCTTACAATTTCACCACTCTCTCCATTTCTCCATTTTCTGCCCTAAAGATATAGAGACCTTCAATAAATTCATTTATATCTATATCAATATTTCCCTCTTGTAGTTCGGTTTCCTTAATTTGACTCCCAAAGTGATTACAAACACTCACTGTTTTTCTTGAAATTTGAAATGTTGTTTAATTTGTCGTCAAATGTATTTTGGATAGATTGAAAATAGTTTCTTTTCAGATGGATAAATTCACATTGCCATTTTACTTTTAATAGTTTATAAACCAAAAAGTCACGATTCAGTTTATTACTTGCCCTTATGAGCCATAACGGTCAAGTGTATGGGGCGTCCCCGAAATTTTAGCGTTGCCTTGCGTCTTGCAATTTTGGGGATGCCCTATACACAGTGTTATGTGTCGGCGACCTTTAGACTTCCGTATTTTATTCTCCATTTACTTAAGATAAACTCGAATTGGACTAATCCACACGCTTTTTACCCCAAGAAAAACATCATTTTAACAAATCCGAATCCGAGCGGTTTAAACACATTTTACCCAGCCAAATCAAGATTTATTCCTATTGCAAAAAAGTAAAATCGCGTTGTGTCAAAATTTCCCTTTCACTTTTTTCTTGATACTTCGGCAAGCTCAGTATAAATTCCAAAGACGAAAAAAATCAAGGCTGTATTCTTTTTTTAACGCTCCAAAATCACTCAAAATTCTAAACGTCTTAAAACTCGCCCGACTTCGTCAGGGCTCAAACAATAATCCGTTTTTTACGAATTTTGACAGATTTTTCCACTAAAAAGAATAATGCCAATTTACCTACCACCAATTTTAAAAATTTTTACTTAAATCTAGCTAAAATCAATATTTAGCCATTCGATTGCCTATTTGCTTTTAGATTTTCGAGAAGCGTTTTATGGTCAAAATCTTGAGCAATGCCACTGTCTATGCCATCTTGTATCGCTTTTTTTAAAGCAATACGCTTATTTTCTTCTTCCTCCAAAAGTCTTAACCCAGCTCGTATAACCTCACTGACATTTTTAAATCGACCTTCACGTATTCTGCTTTGAACAAACTAATCAAAATAGTTCCTAAGTGATATGGATGTGTTTTTATTTATAATAAATCAAACTTATTTTACAAATACCAAAATTTGGTATATTTGGTGTATGCAAGAAACCTTAGAATGAAAATCCGATATATGCTATAGAATAAATGAATGTCTTGAAATATAAAATTTCAGTTAATCCCAATTGAATTTTCACAATTCCGAAAGAAAAAGGATTATAATATTTATTAGTATTTGACTTAAGACCCAAAAACAATTCGATACCAAATTCAATTTTTTTCAACTCATCATCCACTAATTTGAATCGTCCTTTTTTAGCTCCTATAAGATAGCCGGCATAAGGTCCAATCCCAACATATCCCTTGTTTTTATCACTTCCAATACTATAACTAAACAAGCTTGAAAAAGTGATATATTTGAAAGAATAAGGTACTCCTCCTTCGGAAACTTGGTCTTTATTGACGAAACCTAATTTAGGCAGAAAGTAATATCTTTTCTTTAATTGCTTAAAATATACTAAATCAATAGTAGGGGTAAGTCCTCCATTAGCCCAACCCCCATATTTGCTTCCGTATCTATCATGATAAAAAAGGCTGATAATAGTAGTTCCAATTGCAAGACCAAACTTTTTATCTTTTATTTCTTTTTTTGCAGTATTAATATCCTGACTATAAGCGCAAATTTGAGTTAGCATTAGAAACAAAATAAATATTTTTTTATAATTCATAATATTTGTATTTTTGTATAGTGTGTATTTCATTTTTTTAAACTAAAATGTGTCTTGAAAATCCCTTTTAAATCACCATAATACCCACGCCTAGTAAACAAATTGACATTTATATCAAAAGTGATATCATACTCCCAGCGACCGGTTGTAGTACTCTTTTTTGAGAAATTGACTACTTTTATCCATTTCCCATTTTGATCATAATAATACGAATCCAACCATTTAATTCCTGTAGCAAATTGTATCGGAGACAAATTGTATTTTTCACAAGGAATACTAAAGCTAAAAGTATAACCATTTATTTTGTCATTGTCATCTCCAACTGTCAAATTCTTTTTATTTGCAATACTATCAACCATATCTACAAAAGAAGTTCCGAATTTATAAAACGGAGTTGTAATACTAAAATATACGGGAAAATTCTCAGGCTCTTCTTGCATAAAAATAAAACCAAGAGCACTTTTAGCATCTTTTAGTGTATCACTTGAAGGGTCAATCCATTCACCGGGGTAAGATGTAAAACCCGTAATCCCAGCTATCATAAAGACAAATTCTCCATCACCATCATAAATATGAAGATCTTGACCGCTAATATCGCCAATCAAATAGCTCTTGGCACTCACCGAATCATTATCGGGTATTACAAAATCATAGATACAGTCTTTTGCTCTATCCTTAAAGATGCCATTTTTACCGCAAGAAAAGAAAAAAACCATAGGGAGAAGCCAAAGTATAATTAGCTTATTCATGTGTTATATTTTTTAAATTTAAAGTATTATTTCTACAGACAAGAATCATTTTCCAAATTTACACTATTGGTAGATAAAAAGCAAACTCTTAACAAAACTTTAAGAGTTTGTGGATCACTTAACCCAAATCTCGTGACTTTGTTTAATTAGGTGTATTTCATTTTTTCGCTTTTCCCATTCTTTGCCTCAGACTCCTAAAGGAGAATCAACCCGCAACGCGAAAAAATGAAATGCGCCCGTTTAATTAAGTAAAATCAAATAGCTAACTTTGATTCTTAGAAGCAAAGGCTTAAAAAATACCGTAGATTAAGAGCCGTCACAACTCCCTTCCCTTGCTAAGGGCTTTCGTTATGACACATCTTTTAGCAAAAAAAATTAAGATTTATCATAACGAAACCTAATTTATATATTTTGGTTAAAAGTTGTCTGTCTAGTAAGTACGCTAGTTAAATGTTTGGTACAAATAAAGTGAAATAAGTCAAAACTCCATATTTGTATGATAATATTTTCATAACTTTTTATTTAGAACCCACCTCAATCCTCCCTTACAAGGGAGGAAGCAGCCACCCGCAAATGCTACACTTTTCTTCCTTAAAAATACAATTCCGGTTGAAAACAAGATAAAACGATTGTAGCTTTTCCTTACGATCAAGCACATCCACTTCTCCCTTCCCTCGCTGAGGGAAGGGTCGGGGATGGGTGCTAAAACCAGAATCAATTCGCTCATAAGAAAGCTTTCGTTATTACATTTATTAAAAGATGTGTCATAACGAAAGCCTTGCTAAGGGAAGGGTCGGGAATGGGTTCTTATATCCAAATTATCAACAACTTAACCCAACTTGGGCATTATGAAATACAA
>JALVEE010000345.1 GCA_027008645.1 Saprospiraceae bacterium | reverse complement strand
TGTCGGCTGATATAAAAATTATGCTGATTGCAGAATATTATGATCCAGAGGTTATAATAACCGCAGATTGGCTATCAAATAATTATTCAGTTGATATAACTGCTTTTTCAATAAATCTACATAAAATGGGGAATGAAAAATTCTTAACACTAGAGCAAAGCTATCCCTTGAAAGCACTAACTGATGTTTATGAAATACGTGGAAAAACAAAAAGAAAATCTAGGGTCAATAATATCGAAGAAATTACGTGGGAAGATGTATTGCCAAAATTAGAATACTCTTTTGCTAAAAAAGGTATTGAACTTTGTTCTAAAATTAGAGCAGGAGAGCCTTCCAGAAGAAGATTTGGTAGTATTAGAACTAACTTTGAAGGGTTTACATGGGTTAGTATCAACTTTAGAAGGAAGTATATTAATGTATATCTCAAAGGAGATTTTGAAGGAATGCACGAACACCTTCTTGAAATATTTAAAAATGAAATATCACTTAATTCATGGCGCGATGGTTTAAGCTTTATTGTTGAAACAGATAGCCAGTTTAATAATTTGGTTAAGTGGCTGAAATTAAATGACTAAAGCTAACAAATTGCTTAACTTGACAGCTAACTCATCCCGCTTTTTGTGTGTTCGCTGTCGCTCATTATCACACAAAAACCGTGCTGAGTTAGCTGCCAAGTTAGCAAGGCGTTAGCTTATAAACATCATAAGAAATAGGCTGAATACCAAGTTTAAAACTCATCTGTTTTTTTAATGCCAAGCCTCAAAATCTATTGCATCGCTGAAGTTCTAAAACATAATTGCGATGTTAATTATGTGATTTTAAGTGTCGAGTTCTTTTTCCCATAAATCAAAATAAGGTACTCAATAAGAAAAAATTTAACACTGAAACTATAGAATAAATAGCTTAACTATCATAAGTTTGCTAATCTTCGCTAAGATTAATAGCAGGAGTTAATAAAAAACATATGGCAATTTATCATTACGATGGAACACAAAAAACACCAAAAAATTATGTAGGCTACCGAGTTGCAGTTAGTGTGAATGGTGAGCTGAGACAAAAATGGTATAAAGAAACAAAAGAAAAACCAAAAGAGGCAGAAGAGCTTGATCGTTTATGGCGATTTGAGCAACAACTTTATAAAGACTCAAAAAATCGTGAAAGAAAAGAACGCGCTAACAATTCTGCTTATGTTACCGGTATTGCTGGTATTAAAATGAAATTTATTCCAAATGGGAGAAGAGTTGTAAAAGGTGAGTTAAAGCGCTATTACACGCCAGCCTTTGTAGTATCGGGTTCAAGCAATGGTAAGCAATTTTTTCGACCTTTTAATATTAAAACACTTGGTTATGATATGGCTTGGTTTAAAGCTTGTCGATTCGCATCAGAAAAATATGGTGAAAATCTCCTTGATAAAATGCTAAAGAAAAAGCCACCTGTTGAGCAATTCCATATAATTTATCGTTGGCAAGCCCAGCAGCTAGGGTTGAATATTCCCTTATCAAGCTTACCAGATGAATTGATAGAAAAAGGTAGTACATTAGAAGATTTGATTAACTAAAAAACAAATAATATCAAAAATATGTAAAAACAAGGG
>JALVEE010000344.1 GCA_027008645.1 Saprospiraceae bacterium | reverse complement strand
TAAAGCCATTGAAGCTCATCGCAGAGCAAAACCATATTGTATGGGAACACTTTACTGGCAATACAATGACAGTTGGCCTGTGATCAGTTGGTCAAGCATAGATTATTATGGCAGGTGGAAAGCCTTGCAATATCATGTAAAGAAAGTTTACGATAAGGTAATTGTTAGCTCTAAAATCAGTAATGACAGTTTGGATATCTATATTGTCTCGGACAGTATGAAGCAAATCAAGGGTGATTTGCAGTTAAAACTTATGACATTTGAAGGGAAAACTGTTTATGACAAAACCATTGAAGTAAATATTAACAGGAATGAAAGTAAAAAAATAATTTCTCTCAATCTAAATGCTATTTTACCTGTTAAAATTAAAAATAAAGCGGTATTAAATGCGATATTTTCAAGCAATAATCAAATATTGGCGGAAAAAAACATTTATTTTGTAAAACCAAAGGAATTAGAGTTTACTAAACCTAATATCAGTATTTCAACTTCTAAAACAGAAACCGGCTACAATATTATATTAACAGCAGATAAATTGGTAAAAAACATTAAAATAAGACCAAATGTCGAAGGTAAGCTATCGGATAATTTCTTTGATATGCTACCAAATAGAAAATATATAGTCAGGTATGAAACAGACAGTACCGATTCATTGGAGATAAATTATACTATCCTGAATAGTTACAAATTTTATACAGAGGTGAAATTATTGAAAAATCATAATGAAATATAAGCATCTTTTTAGTTTGTTTGAGTAAAGTGTGCCTTTGCGAAACTCAGCGATACCTCTGCGGCACTTTGCGGGATAAAAAACTGGATTTCTATTGGTTTTCCCGCTAAGGAACGCCAAGGACACGCAAAGACACGCAAAGGAAAATGGCTTCAGCAAAACACTTTAGTTAATCTTAACCCTGATAAGCGAATGTCTCTGACTTCACTTTCCAAACCTCCTAACTTTCAAACACCAAACACCAAAAAACGATCAAAAAATTATTCCCAATACAATAACATCTTAGTGCAAATCTTAGTGATTCCTAAGTGTCCTTAGTGGTGAAAACAAATCATTTGTTAACTACCTCAAGCCCAATAAAAATCCTATTGTAAAGTTTGCATCCCAGTCAAAAACATATACATCGCATCCTGTTGCATCTTTGATGGCTTTGTAGATATTGATACCTGATTTCATTTTTGCTCCTTCGACATTATAATTTCCCGGATCTTTAAGAACAGTATATCTTTCTTTGTCTTTTCTCACTTCTTTTGCCAGTTTGAAAGGTACTCCACCGATCATAAAACATACTTTTGTTCTGTTTTTTGGTATAAGTTTGGATTTGTTGAATACATCCTGATATACGGTTTTGTCATCGACTTTATTCTTATAGTATTTTGCGCCATAGGTTTCGATACCTTTTGTAGAACCATTATTTTGAACCCAGGATATTTTGGTATTTCCTGATCCGATATCAACTACGAAGGCTACTGTTCTGTATTTATTTGGTAAAACGGCGGTAAGAGCATATTTTGCTTCCTGTTCAGGAGTTACCGTATTTACAACATAGTTCATGTTTTTCAGTTCCCTGATTATTTTTTTGGTT
>JALVEE010000343.1 GCA_027008645.1 Saprospiraceae bacterium | reverse complement strand
TTAGTGATACTGATGAAATAGATCTTCGTAAAGTGTTTCCTCCTGCAACAAATGCAGTAAAGGATTTGGTCGTAGGGAAATTAAGAATGGTAAATAATAAATAAAATTTTCAATTATGAAAAAGACACTAACTTTATTACTTATTATGTTTTTGGCTTTTCAAGGATATAGCCAGATAACAGGAACGGTTGTCGATGAAAATCAAGAACCGATGATTGGTGTTAGTATTCTCAAAGATGGGACAAGCGTCGGTACTATCACCGATGCCAATGGTAAGTTTAGTATAAATGCTAAGAAAGGGGATGTTTTGGTATTCAAATATATCGGATATAAACCACTTAGTGTTACAATTGAAAATAGTTCTCCTTTGGAAATCCAAATGACAATAGGGGCTGTTTTGATGAAAGATGTGATTGTTATGGGATATAGCAAAAAAACGAGGACAGAAATATCAAGTGCTGTATCTGTTTTGAATGAACGCAAGCTCAATGATGCTCCTGCCAATGATGTGGCAACACTTTTGCAAGGCAAAGTATCTGGAGTCCAAGTAGTCAATAGTTCAGGAGAACCCGGGAGCGGAGCAGAGATAAGAATCAGGGGTGTTTCTACGATAAAACCCGGTAATGCCGAGCCTCTGTATGTGGTAGATGGTATAATCGGAGGCTCTTTTGATCCAAGTGATGTTGAAAGTATTACTGTATTAAAAGATGCCGGAGCTACAGGAATGTATGGTGCCAGAGCCAATAAAGGAGTTATAGTAGTCACAACCAAAAAAGCAAAAAGACAAAAGACAAAATTTGAGTTTAAAACAAGTTACGGATACAATATTGCAGATCACGGTAATGTAAAAATGATGAACAGCGAGGAATTTTTTAATGATTTTAGTGCTGAATTATACAGGGATTATGAGACGCATCAAATCGATAAAATCAAATTTTACAAAGACTATCCACAGGATTTATTACAAAAGGATTATGATTGGGTAGGGGAAGTATTCAAGCCGGCTCCTATTCAAAAATACTATTTATCTACCAGTGGAAGAACAAATAAGTTTGGATATTATATTAGTGGTACATATTACAATGAAAAAGGTACTTACAGAACTACAGGATTTGATAAAATTAATCTTAGGGCAAATACCGATCTCCAATTGAACAAGCGTGTAAGTTTAAAAAATAATATCAATATCAGCGGTTCGAAAGGTTCGAGTTATGATTACTTGGATATGTATTATTCTTATCTCGGTGTTCCTTGGGACAACCCGTATAACGAAGATGGTACACCAAAATATGTAGATGGAAAAAATAAGAAATGGTGGTCTAGAGATCATATCAATCCAATTCACAGTATAGATAATTCTGATTATAATTACAAGGGTGTAGGTATTGACTATGATATGGTCTTTAATTTGAAGATTTTGGATTGGCTGTCATTCTCTTCTTCCAATAGATTGAGTTTTGGAACAGACAAAGGGCATAGATTCGTTTCTCCTCTTGCTGCCGGTACTTTTCACAATAAAGGCTATGTCAGCGAAAACCAAAATATGTGGTTTGGAGCAATCAGCACAAATTTAATGCATTTTGATAAGAATTTCGGTTCTAATTCAATCGATGGATTGTTTGGAATAGAATTGGATAATGGATATTCAGAGTTTATGAATTTGGAAGGAAAAGGATTACCTGAAGGATTTAGTGTTCCTACCGTTGCTTCATCAGAGTTTAAAATAGGAGGATCTCGTGAAAAAGAATTATTCCGTTCATTTATTTCACAGGTAAATTACAATTTCAATCATACATATTTTCTGACTGCATCTTATAGGATAGATCAAACTTCAAATTTCCCTTCAGGACATAGAACAGCGCATTTTCCAAGCATTTCCGCTTCCTGGTTGCTCAATAAAATGCCTTTTATGAATTCGATCAATGCCATAAATATGCTTAAATTAAGGGCGAGTTTTGGTATTACGGGAGACCCTGATATCGGAGCAAGCAGATTCTTAGGCTTATATTCATTAAATACACAATACAATAGCCACCCGGCTGCAACACCTTACCAGTTGGCAAATCCTGATTTGACTTGGGAAAAAACATATCAGTATAATGTAGGTGTTGATTTGGGTTTATACAAGGACAGAATAAAAATGACAGTAGATTTATACAATAATGACACAAAAGATTTATTGGTTTTGGTGTCTCAACCGCTTTCACAAGGGTTTGAATACAGATGGGAAAATTCAGGTTCTGTCAATAACAAAGGGATAGAATTAGGATTATCTACCCTTAATATCAAGACAAAGAGTTTTTCTTGGACTACAGATTTCACTTTTGCGAAAAACAAAAACAAGTTAGCAGGAATTGCAAAACCATTTTATACGACTATCGGGGGTGTTTCGCAGATTTATAGAAACGGAAATGAGATTTATACATTCGTTTTACCAAAATGGCTTGGTGTAGATCCGCAGACAGGAGGGCCTCTTTGGGAAAAAATCGAAAGGGATGAAGCAGGGAATATTATTAGTAGGACTCCTACATCTAATTATTCGGAAGCAGAACCACAAGAAGTTGGTAAAGCATTACCTGATTTTACAGGTGGATTCAGCTCAACATTTCAATACAAGAACATTACACTTTTTGCCAATCTTGCATTCCAAAGTGGAAATGATATCTACAATTTTACAAGGGTATTTATGGACAATGACGGACACGAACCATATTACAACAATATGAAACCAAAAAGTGATTGGTCCAGATGGGAAAAACCCGGTGATAATGCTACTCATCCGAGTATGCAAAACAATGCGTTGTCCAAAGAGCCTTCATCAAGATACTTGGAGAGCGGAAGTTTCATAAAATTGAGAACATTGAATTTAAGTTATAGTTTGCCAAAAAGATGGATAAAAAGCCTGAATATTGAGGATTTATCCCTTGGTTTTAGCGCAAATAATCTCTATACATATACCCAATTTTGGGGACAAGACCCCGAGGTCACCTTGAAGCAACAAGCGTGGTCAATGCCGGGTGTTTCTGATTTCAAATATCCCAACAACAAACAATTTTTGTTTAATATAAACTTAAAATTTTAAACAATGAAAAATATAAAATACATTTTTGCAATCTTAATCGCTGGATTTATTTTTCAATCCTGTGGTGATATGGATATTTTTCCTGAGGATCAATTGACCACCGGTTCGATATCCAATTCTTCAGATGGTATCTTGAATGTTACTAATGGTAACTATGCATTGTTGAAAGATGGTGCTGAGTTCAATGGTATTGTTGACGACAACAATTGCTATTTGAGGCAATATTTTCAAATGTCGGATTTCGCGGCTGATGATATTGTTTGCGGGCAAAAGACGGAAGATCCCTTGTATTATAGTTTTACTTATACTCATTCTCCCAATCAATCAAATGCAAGATTCTTTTGGTATATTTCCTACAAAATAATCAATGGAGCTAATACGGTAATCCAATATTTGGAATCAAAAGGTGATTTGACCGATGAAGAAAAACAGTTACTTGGAGAAAATTATTTTCTCAGAGCATTTGTGGAGTTTAATCTGGTAAAATTTTATGCATTTCCATATAATCAGGGAGATCCAAATTCGAATTTGGGTATAATCCTTAGAACAAGCACATCAGATCCGGCAGAAAAAGCAAGGGCTACTGTACAGGAAACTTATAATCAACTTCTGCAAGATGCACTCCAATCCGCTGATTTGATGAATAAACCGCGAGGTAAAGAATTTGCGTCAAAAGAGGCTGCTTGGGCATTGTTGTCAAGAGTATATCTATATATGGAAGACTATAACAAGTCCATTGAGTATGCTGATAAAGTAATAGATTCAGGAAGATTTACTCTAGAGACTAGTGAGTCATATCCGACATATTTTGCCAATGCTCTTCAACGTAGTGAAACAATATGGGCTGTTGCATTTACTCCGTCTGATAATAGAGGTAAATTCGGATCAATAGCTTCTATGATTTACAGTGACGGTAACTCAGGCTGGGGAGAAGAGTTTGCAACTTACGACTATATGGATTTAATCAATAAATACAAAGGTGATGTTAGAACCGAATATATCGATACTGTATTTAAAGAGCCTGGTGTCGTCCAGAAGAAAAACGGTTTGGAAATGTTCTTCATCACCAAATTTAGTTTTCAAGATGGAGATCCCAATTTGAGTTCACCGGTAATGTTCAGGTTGGCAGAAATGTATTTGAATAAAGCGGAGGCTTATGCTCATCTATCTAATGAATCAGAGGCATTAGCAAATGTCAATATCATAAGAGAAAATAGGGGGTTAAGCGACCATTTAATCAATTCAGTACCCAACGGAAAGATGATTTTAGGTGTCGTATTAGATGAGAGAAGAGCGGAACTGGCCTTTGAAGGGCATAGGTATTTTGACTTGACAAGAAATAAAATGGATATTGATAGAACATATTGGGGATATCACATCAAGGGATTGACAATCGGGGATATTGATTTATCCAAAAAGCCGTCAGGATATGATAATTTGATAATCAAATGGGATGATCCTGCAAAATTATATTTTATACCTATTGATGAGATGATTGCCAATAGTCAATGCATACAGAATTAGTTTTATTATAAATCTTTAAACTTTACAATTATGAAAAAAACCTTAGTTTTTTTATTCGTAATTTTGATTATTGGGGTTTTTATAAGTTCTTGTGGTGATGATGATAGATTACCATTGGTTACAGGAGAAGCATCTTTTACCTATGTTGTTGATGGCTTGACAGTATCTTTTACAAATACTTCAACAGTTTCCGGAACGGTAACCTATACTTGGGATTTTGGCGATGGTAAAACATCAACAGAAAAAGATCCTGTACATACTTATGCAGGTAAAATCGAGCACAGAGTTACTTTAACAGTGACAGACGACCAAGGAGGAACACATCCTACAAGTACTATAATTTCAGTTGACAGGAAAGCAAGAATAAGTCTTGATGACAATACTATTTTAGATTGGAATGCTGTGACAGAATCTGAATTAATTATCCCTTTAGGTGGTAATTCAGGAATAGTCAAGCAAGTTAAATTTGATTATGATGCTGAGATAGTTTATATGCTGGTTCAATTTGAGGGAACTTTATTAGACAGTTCAAATTTTTATGCCTTTGTTGATATTGATATTGATACTACCGGTTATAGTCCCCCGTTTTGGCCATTATTAGGTGCAGATTATTTCTGGCAAGGTCAAGTTGGATTGGGTGAAAATTCAACTTTGGGTATTTATAAGCATGTAGGGGCAAATCACGGATGGGGTTGGGAAAGTGTTGGGATTGATAGTTTTTGTGTGATTGGGGGAGCTTATGAAGATAATGGAACAGTTTCTTATGAATTGGGTTTTGATAGAATTAAAATTCCTGGATTGAGTAATGATAAAGTTAAATTTGGTATTTTTATAACCGGTAATGATTGGGATGAAGCCGGTGTTGCTCCAGACCAAACTATTAATGTAAATGATCCGGCAGATGGTTTTATTCTTAATATGAAATAAGATATTTTGATTAAGATTAGTATTAAAAACTATATTTAAAAAAGGGAGTTTATAATGTTGTTATTTCCCAAAAACTGTAAAAAAGGTTATTAATTATTTATTTTATAAACATTAAACATTGAAATTATGAAAATTAACAGAATTATTTTACCGTTATTTACCCTATTAATAGGAGTATTTATGATTACATCTTGTGGAAAAGACGATCCTGATCCAATTACAGGAGAAGCTTTATTTACTTATGTAGCTGATGGCTTGACTGTCACTTTTACGAATACTTCTACCGTTTCCGGAACAGTAACCTATGCTTGGGATTTTGGTGATGGTGAGACATCAACAGAAAAAGATCCGGTACATACTTATGCATCGAAAGGAGAATACACAGTTACTTTGACAGTAAAAGACGAACAAGGAGGAACACATCCTGTAAGTACAAAAATCGCAGTAGATAAAAAAACAAGGATTTTCTTGGATGATAATACTATTGATGATTGGAATGCAGTAACAGAAGATGAATTTATCATTCCATTAGGAGATAATTCAGGTGTGATTAAACAAGTGAAATGTGATTATGATGCGGATTTTGTTTACTTTTTGGTAACATTTGAAGGTTCATTGACAGATAGTACTATTTTCAATGCATTAATTGACAAAGATGTAAACGAAACAGGATTTATCTCTTCTTTATGGCCTAAACTTGGAGCAGACTACTTATGGCAAGGCCAAATTGACTTAGGAGCGAACTCTTGGTTGGGGGTTTTTGACTATGCAGGAGCCGATCACGGATGGGGATGGAACGAAATTACATCTACATTACCTGCTGATTTCTTCGTTTTTGGAGGTTCTTATGTCACAGATAACAATACCGTAACTTATGAAGTCGGGTTTTCAAGATCTAAAGTACCTGGTTTAAATGGGGATTCAGTTAAGTTTTCACTTTATTTGTCAAACAAAAGCTGGGCTGAAATTGGTTATGCTCCGGACAAAACAGTTGAAGGAGGAGAACCTACAGACGGTTTTACTCTTAATATGAAATAAAAAAATTATGATTAAGATTAGTATGATATTATCATTTGTTATTGCATTTTGTTCAGGCTTAATTGCACAGACTTTTGAGCAAATAGATTATGTGATTTCAAATGATAATATCGCTAATCCCGAGAGAGGATTTTATCATCAGGTCAATAGATTTTCGGAAGAGAATTTATTG
>JALVEE010000342.1 GCA_027008645.1 Saprospiraceae bacterium | reverse complement strand
AAGGCATAACAAAGTGAGACGACATGAGAATATTGAAACTGTTTTTAATGTGAGTTCGGATTCAAAAAATCCGGAAAAGCAATTGGAGAGTAGTGATACAATGGGGAAGTTGAGAGAAATAATCAATTCGCTTCCGGAAAACTATAAAACAGTAATTCAACTGAGAGAAATAGAGGAAATGAGCTATAAAGAAATAGCAAAAATAATGAATATCGAATTGGATAAAGTAAAGATATATATATTCAGAGCAAGAAAAATGCTGCAAAAAATGATCTTAAATGCTAATCTTAAAACAATATATTAAATAGAGCATAAATGAATGATTTAAATAAATTATTGGAAAAATATTGGAATGGTGAAACTTCATTGGAGGAAGAAAAATTCATCAAAAATCATTTCAAAGAAGAAGATACCGGCAAAGACACCGGAGAATTGCAAGCTCTATTCACTTTTTTTGAAAAAGAGAAAAATATCAAATACAGTGGAGATTTACCAAAATCCAAATCTGTAACCAAAGAGCCAAATGTAGTCAAAATGACTCTAATTAAAAAAATTGCTGTGGCTGCTTCAATATTGCTGGTATTGGGGATAGGGACTTATATCAGCAATAGCTATTTAGCTAAAAACAATAATTCATACGCTAAAAATGAGATAAAAGACCCTGAAAAAGCTAGGAAGATTGCAGAAGATGCTCTTGCAATGTTAGCAAGCAACTACGCGAAAGGAGAAGAGACCATGACAAAAAGTATAAAAAACTTTGAAAAAGTAAACATTATAAATTCATTAATTAAAACAAATTAAAATACACATGAAAAAGATAATTTTATTTTCAATAGCACTTCTTTTTATCAGCGCCAATATATTTGCACAAAATAATGCAATCGACAATCTCTTTGAAAAATATACAGATAATGATGATTTCACCTCTGTATATATCAGCGGCAAAATGTTTAATACAATTACAAAATCAAATAGTAAGGGTAAAGTTGACGATGTGCTTTCATCGCTCAAAGGAATGAATATTTTGACAACCGAAAAAAATCCTAAAGATTTCTTTAAAGAGGCCAAAAAGAAACTCTATAGTAATGATTACGAAGAATTGATGAGAGTAAAAGACAAAGGAGCAAATGTATTGTTTTTTGTTAGAGAATCTGACGGTAAAATAGCAAAAGAATTAGTGCTTTTGGTTGGTGAATCCGATGAGACAGTTTTGATCAGTTTCGGTGGAAACATAAACCTTGACAAGATATCGGATTTAGGTAAGACTCTCAATATCAAAGGTGCAAATAAACTGGGAGAACTTAAGAATCGATAGAGTCATGACCTGACTCATTTTACAATTTTTTCATCAATTTCAAATCATAGGCAGCGTTTTATGTATAAAAGATATCTATTACGTGTGCGCATCTAATCAGGTGCTTGTACATGCTCCCTTTCTGAAGAGTGTCTGGAAAGAAAAGACATCAAATTTGCCCTGACTATATATTTTTAACAAAAAATAATCATTTTCTTTCAGTCACTAAGTAAAGACATAAAAGTCCGGAAGGGGTACTATGTACAAGTTGTGCTCATGATAGTAATGGTAATTTCTTCCAATTGTCC
>JALVEE010000341.1 GCA_027008645.1 Saprospiraceae bacterium | reverse complement strand
TACTGTTAATGGGAGAGCTGGTGCTTTCCCTCTCATAATTTTTGTTTTTTGGTTATTCTCTTTAAACGTTTTAATATTGGATTTATTTTGTTCTTGGCGCACTAGTTTGATTAATAATCTTTGTGCAGGAGATTATTATGTAACTATTACCGATGCAAATGATTGCGTTTTGGTAGATACGATCACAATTAATCAACCGGATATGATTAATATAACGGTTGATACCGTGATAAATATATCAAATAATGGTTTGGGAGCAATAATTACTTCCATTGATAATAAAGACAGATATACATTTAAATGGAAAGGGCCGGGAAATTATTCAAGTGATAAAGAATATATTTTAAATTTGGATACCAGTGGATGTTATACACTTATAGTTACAGATACATTAACCAATTGTAGTAATGATACGACCATTTGTATCACAGATAAGACAGGAACATATGAAAGTGAATTCTTTAACAATGTAGAAATATATCCAAATCCAGCGATGAGAAATCTTCATATTGGTTTTATTGGAAATATAGATTCGGAAGCGGTTATTGATCTATACGATATATCAGGAAAGAAGGTTTATTCAGCTATAAAAAAGTCTGGTGAGAAAATAGTTGATATAAATACTTTAGGTATTAATAAAGGAATATATATTGTGAAAGTAAAACTAAATGATAGGGTAGTGTACAAGAAAGTTGTGATTGGTAGATGATAGTTGAAAATAGGTGTTTTTTTTAACAAATACTTAACTATTGAGTTAAAAAGTTTTAAGTTTGTAACTAATATGCTGCTTAAAACTACTTCTGAATATACGATAACCCTTAAATTTTGCAGAAATGAAAAACTTAATTTATTTAATCGCAATTTTGATATTTACAACTTCTTGTACTTCTGTTCGTAAACTTGTCGAGCAAGGACGATACGATGAAGCTATTGTTTTTTCAATAAAGAAATTACAAGGCAAAAAAAATAAAAAGAAGAAGTATGTTATTGCAATAGAAAAAGCTTTTGCTAAAGTTACTAAGGATGATTTGAATAGAATTGCTTACTTGAAGGATAGAAAAAAAGGTAATTATTGGGCAGAAATATATACTATTGGAAACAAAATTAAATCCAGACAAAGTAAGATTGAGCCTCTTTTGCCCTTGGTTAGCAAAGATGGTTATAAAGCAAAATTCAAATTTGTAAGAGTTGAGCCAATAATTATTGAAGCCGCTGACAATGCTGCGGATTATTATTACAAAAATGCTAATAGGCTTCTTCGCAGAGCAGAAAGAGGTGATAAATCTGCAGCCAGACAAGCGTATAGCGAATTGAAAAAAATAAGAGAGTATAAATCAAATTATAAAGATTCAGCAAGATTAATTTCCAAAGCCTACGGATTGGGACAAGATAGAGTTTATATTGATGTTCTCAATAGATCCAATGTTATCTTGCCAAAGAGATTTTATCGTGATATCAAAGATATTAATACAGCTTCACTTGATAGTAGATGGATGAAGTTTTACACTAAAGAAGATGCAGGTGATCAAAAATTTGATTATAATGTAATTTTGACGATTAGAAGAGTGGAGATCACTCCTGAGAGAGAAACTATCCGGGAATTTGAA
>JALVEE010000340.1 GCA_027008645.1 Saprospiraceae bacterium | reverse complement strand
TAATGCTGATAAGATATCTAATTTTAGAAATAAAGGTTGAATTGAAGGTGGCATGGATATGAGTGTTTCCGGAGCTGATACTTGTCCTGCAATTAGGGCTATTATCGTTGTTATAATAATTCCATAGAAAATACCTCCTTTTATTTTTCTTACCTCTAAAATAGCTGTAATAATCAATCCTAAAATGCCGATAAGTACTGTCGGTGAAAACTTTCCAATACCTACAAGAGTCGCGGGATTATCAACAATAAGTCCCATGTTTTTGAAGCCGATAAAAGCGATGAATAAACCGATTCCCGCACCAACCGCTAATCTTAATGATAATGGTATGGTGTGGACTATTTTAGTTCTGATACCGGTAATGGTCAAAAGGAAAAATATTATACCCGAAATAAATACAACTCCTAATGCCGTTTGCCATTCGACTCCTGCCCCCAATACCAAAGTATAAGTAAAAAAAGCATTTAGCCCCATTCCCGGTGCCATCGCAAAAGGGACTTTTGCCCAAAGCCCCGCCAGTAAAGTACCTATAGCTGAAGCGAGTATTGTGACTGTGATTAAAGCATTTTTGTCCATCCCCGCATCACCTAAAATCGAAGGGTTTACAAAAATAATATAAGCCATAGTGAGAAATGTTGTTGCTCCACCAATAATTTCATTTCTAACACTGGAATGACGCGAACTTATTTGGAAGTATTTTTCTAACATATTTAGTGTTTTTAAATGGGTTATTTAAAATAAAATCTGAGCAAGAAATATCCGGTTCTCTATTAAGGACTGTTTTCGAATCGATTATTATAAAGTCCAAAAAAACAAAATAAAGGCTTTGACCAATACAAGCCAAGTGCCAGATATGTCAAAAGACCAAATGGATTAATATCTCAAATTGTATGTATTGTAAACTAAAGTTGTTTCTTCGGTGCTAAGTTAAATAATTAATGTTAGAAAATAAAATAATTAAAGAATATTATTTGCTATATATTTTATTATGAACTTACAGAATTGTTTAGTTTTAATACTAAATAATTGGTTCTGTGTTTATTTAAGAAATTATTTATTATAAATATAAATAGTGTTTGTGGGAAAAGATATCAATTTTTGTATTGATTCTTGTTGTTTGTTTTTCTTTGTACAAGTGATTGATATTAAGGCTTAATATATTATTCATATATATTATTGTCATAGCGCGTATCGATTTAATGTCATTTTTGTGATTCAAAATTCTAATAAAAAAAATCATAATAAGCAAAAAATGAAATAATGCTAATAAAGTGTTATTATTAATATTTCTTAGCTTTGTGCTTCAATATTGCATAAATAACAAGCAAGATTTTTTTTATTATCTTTTATAAAACAATAAAAATTGAATGTATGAAAACAGCTTTTATAACCGGTGCAACGAGCGGAATCGGAAAAGCCACTGCCGAAAGATTTGCAAATGAAGGTATTCGTTTAGTTCTATGTGGCAGAAGAAATGATAGATTGCTAAAGATTAAAAAAGAATTAAGTGATAAAACTGATGTCCACGTATTGAATTGCGATGTCAGAGACAAGGAAAAAGTCTTCGCTTCAATCAAAAACTTGCCTGATGATTTTTCCAAAATTGATATATTGGTTAACAATGCGGGAAATGCTCACGGACTTGATTCGATAGAGGAGGGGAGTATTGAAGATTGGGAAGCTATGATTGACATTAATGTAAAGGGATTGCTATACGTCTCTAAAGCTATTATTCCGGGTATGATTGCTAATCAATCAGGTCATATTATCAATATTGGTTCCACTGCCGGAAAGGAAGTGTATCCCAATGGCAATGTATATTGCGCATCAAAACACGCTGTAGATGCATTGAATAAAGGAATGAGAATTGACCTCAATAAATATGGGATAAGAGTTGGTGCAATTAATCCCGGAATGGTTGAGACCGAATTTAGTTTAGTGAGATTCAAAGGGGATGAAGATAAGGCAAATTCTGTTTACAAAGGTTTTGATGCATTGAAGCCCGAAGATATTGCAGACATAATATATTTTGTCGTGTCTCGACCATATCACGTTAATATCGCTGACCTGATAGTGATGCCTACAGCACAAGCAACGAGTACTATTGTTAATAGAAAGAAATAAAAGAAAAAAAACTATAACATCACTTAACATTTGTACCTTTGCTACCTTAATACAAAAATCTGATTTATGGAAGAATATATTAAAGTTGATATAAAAGAAGGATATGCGGTTGTGGAGTTTTATCATCCTGCTCATAATTCACTTCATTCGGGAATGTTGAAACAGCTGAAGGAGGAATTAGAAGGACTGGAGAAAGAGACGAAAGTGAAATGTATCTTGCTCAAAAGCGGAGGTGATAGGACCTTTTGTGCGGGTGCCAATTTTGATGAGATGAAAGCTATTAAGGGTATCGAAGACGGTAGAAAATTTTTCTCAGGGTTTGCAGGTGTGATTATGGCGATGAAAAACAGTTCCAAATTAATTGTTGGTCGTATCCAAGGTAAAGCTGTTGGGGGAGGAGTAGGGCTTATAGCCGCTTGCGATATCGCCCTTGGTACTAAGTATGCCTCTATTAGGCTTAGTGAGTTATCGATAGGCATTGGCCCCTTTGTGATAGCACCTGTTGTCGAAAGAAAAATAGGTTTGTCTGCATTTTCAGAGCTGACTCTTCATCCCAAAGAATGGTTGGAAGCTGATTTGGCAAAGGAAAAAGGACTGTATGCCAATGTGTTTGACACTACAGATGATCTGGATCGATATATTGAAAGCTATTTAACGGAATTGAGCTCTTATAGCAAAAGGGCGATTGCAGAAAACAAAAAAATGCTTTGGCATAATACAGATGATTTTGAAAGCATAATGGCTCAAAGAGCGGAAATAAGCGGCGCATTAGTACTTGATTTGGATTTATAGCAGTTCCTTTGAAGAAGTGTAGCTTATACCAATTGTTGGACTTAAACCCAGAGTAATATTATATGATGTGCCAAAATTTACTTTTACATTGGATGTGGCTGCATACATCAATCCCATACTGTAATCTGCATATCCGTTAAGGTCATTTTTAAAACCCAAGTATATTGCAAAAATAGAAAGAGGTCTGTATTCAATGGCTGTTTTTAAAAAGAAACCGTAGTTGATGTGTTTTTCCACTTCCCCGAATAGTTGTATGTTTCCGGAAATATTATATTTAGCACCAATGGAGACTATTGTAGGTATATCGGTATCTGCGGTATATTTTATCGGAAAAGGATTGGAGACATGAAAACCGAGACTTATTCTTTTTGAAAAATCGTGTAATATCCCTGCTTCAAAGCTGATAGCATTTTTGTTACCATAATTCTCTATATTCAGATTGTATGCATTAATCTGAATCCCTATTCCGGTACTTGAATTTATTTTTCTTGCATATGACAGACCCAAAAGCATTTCGTTAAATTCTGAAATTCCAAACCTCTTGATGCACAATCCAAAAGATCCTAAACTACCGAATTTCTTAGCAATAGCAAAATTCATTGCGCTTAGATCTATGACAAGAAAGCGATTTTCATAGCTCACATTTCCCTCAAGACCGGATATAAATGCCAATCCCGCTTGATTGGTATATGCCGCATTGATATCCTTGAAAATAGTGGAGATACTTGAAAGGGAATTGGATTTTGCTCCAAATGATTCAAGGGTTGAAAACTGTGCAAATACACTTTTTTGAAAGGCAAAGACAACAGATATTAAAAGCAAATATTTGAACAAATTCTTAATCATGTGATAAAAATACAAAAAAAATCAAATTCAGGTAGCACTTTTGGGTTTAAATGCATCGTTACTCGTAGTGTCTGCAAGAAAATAATCAGATTTGATGTATTTTTTTTAAACACTATATGTTTTTCAATATATGAAAGGGCTGTGAAATTCATTGTTTGATATATTAATAATTGTTAGAATATGTAAAAAATCATGTGTTTTTAACAAATTAAAGGATTTTTTTATATGTTTTTGTACAAAAATCGGGAAATGCACTATTCTAATTATGAATATTAAAAATTAAGTTTTACTTTTGCTCTTTTAAATTTGAGAAGATAATATTTTAAATAATCATAAGAAAAAACAAGTATGAAAAAATTATCGATTTTATTTTTAGTGATGTTGTTTTCAGGATTAATGTTAGCGCAAAGTCCAAATTATTCTAATGGCATCACAGTTAAAAAACTGTTTTTGGATTTTGAGTCACAAAAAGAAGGTGGTAGTCTTACTGCATTTAAAGATTATACACACGGATTCGAATTGGGTTTATCTCATCGATTGACAAACAATATTAGTCTTTATATTCCCGGTAAATTCGGAGTGGTAAAAGATTCTATGCAAGGCGCATATAAGACTATTTTAGGTGCAGATGCTGTATTGCAATATTTTTTCTACAATGAAAAGTCTAATATTGTACCCTACGTCTTGGGAGGAGTTGGATATATGAAGTATTACAAAGGCGATAAGGATGTTATGATTCCCTTGGGAGCAGGTTTGAATTTTAAAGTCAATGACAGAGCTTCCATAAATATACAATCTGAATACAGAATCAGCATGAATTTAAAGAAAAATGTATTGCATCACGGTATAGGTATCGTATATACTTTTGGAGATGTGAAAAAGCATACTGTTGATATGGACGGAGGATTTAAAGATGAGGATAATGATGGAGTTAGAGATGATATCGATCTTTGTCCTCAAGTGAAAGGTGTACCTGCATTGAACGGTTGTCCGGATTCAGATGGAGATGGAGTTCCGGATTACAAAGATGTATGTCCCGATGTTAAAGGATTGAAGAGTATGAAAGGTTGTCCTGATTCTGACGGAGATGGAATTGCTGACAACGAAGATGAATGTCCTAATATGCCGGGGAAAAAGCTCAACAACGGTTGTCCCGAAACAAATACGGTCAAAGACAGAGATGGTGACGGTGTAGCGGATAATGCCGATAAATGCCCCGATCAAGCAGGACCGGTAAGTACTAGCGGTTGTCCCGATAGAGATGGTGACGGTGTTGCTGACTATAAGGACAAATGTCCCAATGTAGCAGGTGTAGCAAGATTAGGTGGATGTCCCGAAGTCAAAACTGCTCCTGACAGAGATGGTGACGGTGTACCTGATGTGAATGATAAATGTCCTGATAGAGCGGGATTGTCCATTTATCAAGGTTGTCCTGATACTGACGGAGATGGACTTGATGACTTCAATGACAGATGTCCGTCAATGGCCGGACCTATTGAAAATAAAGGTTGTCCAAAGATTACTGTTGAAGATAAGAAAACCCTCGATGTGGCAATGAGGTCTGTTCAATTTGACTTGGGGAAATCTTCTTTGAAAGCAGTATCTTACAAGATATTGAATCAGGTAGCTGATATCATGCAAAGGTATCCTGATTACAATTTGGTGATTAGTGGTCATACCGACAACACAGGTTCTGCTTCCAAAAACCAAAAGCTATCTACGGATAGAGCAAAAGCTTGTTATAATTATTTGATAGCACAGGGTATTGATGCAGGTAGAATGACTTACGTAGGGTATGGAGAATCAAGACCGATAGCTAATAATAAAACACTGCGCGGAAGATCATTGAACAGAAGGGTTGAGTTTAGCTTAGTTCCTGCGAAATAGCATTGACTTGAAAAATAAATATAAAAGCCGGTAGTTTTATTATTGCCGGCTTTTTTTTGTTAATTTAATATTAATCTATTGTTAAGTCAAACATTTTTTTTGTTAAATGCGTTTACTTTAAGTGCTTTCAAAATAAATCAGACGAGATATTTAGTTTTGGAATCGAAGAATTTTATTATGGAAATTACAGATTAAAAACAGAAAAACAAATCGACAACTATGAAGAAAATATTGATTTTTTTATTTGTATTGACCGCTCTTTCCGGTTTTGCTCAAAAAGGGCATGATATTCAAATAAATATTGAAAATTACGACAACGACACTTTGCTTCTGGCGTATTTTTATGGAGAACAGCAGTTGATTAAAGATACGGTTTTTGCAAAAAAGCCAGGGGTTTTTGAATATAAAGGAGATACTTTACTTGAACCGGGAGTATATATAGCATTGGTTTTTCCCAGCAAGGAATATTTTCAGTTTATGGTCAATTCTAAAGACCAAAAATTCAAAATATACACTGACTATAAAGACTTACAAAATATAAAAATTAAAGGCTCAAAGGACAATAAATTGTTTTTTGAATATCTTGCTTATATAAAGGAGCAAAACAACCTCGCACAAAAACTTCTAGAAGAAAAAAGCAAATTGGACAGCTTAAAACAAGATACCAAAGAAATCGATGATAAGTTGCAAAAATTGGACGAGGAGGTAAAAGCATATCAACAAAAAATATTAAAGAAGCATCCTGATTATTTAACAAGCCTCTTGATAAAATCAAATATCGATATAGATATTCTTGATTTTGAAGGAACTGAGAAAGAGGTAAATGAAAAAAGATACCGCTATTTCTATAAGCATTATTTTGACAATATAGATTTGAAGCATCCTGCAGTGCTTAGAACTCCGTTTATCCATAGAAAGATTGAGGATTTTATCGATAAAATGACGGTTCCTGTCGCAGATAGTATATCGAAATCTATTGATTTGGTATTGTCAAAAATGTCTCCACAAAGCGATATCTGGAAATATTATGTTTCTTATTTCCTTAATAAATATGCTAAATCCAATGTTATTGGTATGGATGCTGTATTTGTTCATATGGCTCAAAACTATTATGGAAAGGGTCTTACCCCTTGGGTAGAAGAAAAGCAATTGATAAGAATATTGGATAGTGCTATTAGAATGGAAGGAGTCCTTATTGGAAAAACAGCTCCCGAATTGACATTAAACAAAGAGGATCATACTCCTGTAAGACTAAAAGATATAAAATCGGATTATACTGTGTTGTTTTTCTGGAAGCCGGATTGTGGTCATTGCAGACACTCCATGCCTGATTTGATTAAATTCAGCGATGAGTATAAAGATAAAGGTGTTACGGTTGTTACTGTTTGTACAAAATTGGGAAAAAAATCCAAAAAATGTTGGGAAGGTGTAAAAGAGCTGAAAATGCATGGGATACCTTACAATCTTGCAGATGAGAAAAATCAATCCGGCTTCCATGCAAATTATAATATCAGAGCTACTCCTACGGTTTTCATTCTGGATAAAAACAAAAAAATCCTTATTAAACAAATTCCCACAGATAAATTGGGTGAGGTAATGGATAGCATAATGAAAGAAAATAGTGAAAAACAATAATCTTAAAAAAATCTTATGAAATATTCAAGTCCGGTTTTGTTCTTGCAAATTGCTTTAATGTCTTTATTGCTAATATCTTGTTCAACCACAAAAAATATTAATTATAAAAATAGCGACTTGATAAGTTCTTTGAAAAAAGAATTTGCACCTGATTCGAGAGTTGCTGTTTTTGATATAAAAGGCACTAAAAAAGGAAAAGATATTGTTTATACAGGAGAGACTACAAGTGAAGAAGCTAAAATCCAATTATTGTCCAAAACAAAAAGCTATTACAAGGGAGTCGAAAACATAGTTGATAATATAAAAGTATTGCCTGATAAATCTTTGGGCGAAAAAACAAAGGGTATAGTCAGGCTTTCTGCTTGCAATATCAGATCAAAGCCCAAGCACTCTTCCGAATTGTCAACTCAAGCAATTCTCGGCACTCCCGTAAGAATTCTTAAGCAAAATGGTTCTTGGTATTATATACAAACTCCTGATAGATATTTGGGATGGGTTGATGCAGAAGGGATTGCACCATTGAATATTTATGATCAAAAGGCATGGTACAATTCGGATAAAATAATTTTTACAGATGTAGTTGGATTTGTCTATTCCAAACCTGATGTTAGATCAAATACAGTATCGGATATTGTAGAGGGAGCTATTTTGAAACTAATTGGAGAGTCCCTCGATAAACATTTTTGGGTTGTAGGTTTTCCTGACAATAGAGTAGGGTACATCAGTAAAAAATCTGCCAGTAAATTGAAAAAATACTTATCAGGCAAAAGGCAATATACAGATTCCGACGTTATTACGGCTGCTTATAAATTAATGGGGATTCCATATTTATGGGGAGGTACTTCTTCTAAAGCAATGGATTGTAGCGGATTTACCAAAACCGTTTATTTTATGCAGGGGATTTTATTGCCCAGAGATGCATCCCAACAGGTAAAAGTAGGTAAACCAATCCCAATCGATAAAAAATTCAGTAAATTGAAAAGAGGGGATTTGCTTTTTTTCGGTTCTAAGCGCAAGGACGGAACGGATAGGATAACCCATGTCGCTATTTATCTCGGAGATGGTAAGATTATTCATGAGACAGGTGACGTCAAGGTACAGAGTTTGAAAAAAGGAGATTCTGATTTTGCTGAACACCGGTTGAAAACACTGATGCAAGCCCGTAGAATCATTGGGTATGGTGGAGATTATGGTGTGAAAAAGTTAATTTATGTTAAAGACTACTGGGAGGAGTAACTTTTTTTAATTCAAATAGGTTATAGGTATAAATGACATACATCTTAAAAAATTGAATAATGAAAAATAGATATTTTTTGCTTGCGATTGTATTATTAGGATTGATGTCCAATGCGCTATTAGCACAAAAAACTTATACGAGTACAAGCGATTCCGACGAAGATGCATTGCATATATTGGACAAAACCAAAGGAATACTGAAAAATGCCAAATCAACGATATTTGATTATTCGCTTGTGATTGCTATACCTGATGATGAGCCCCATGTCACCAATGGAATAGCTAAGCAAAAAGGCGAAAAATTCTATATTGAAATGGGGGACAGAACCATTTATTGCAATGGTAAAGATATTAGGATTTACTCCCAAATACAAAATGAAGTTCAGATCAACGATATAGACGAGGATTCAGGATTGCTTACACCAACTACGATCTTGAATTTATTTGACAAAGAAAGCTATATATTTATACTTGGTGTAGAGAAAAAAATCAATAAGAAAAAATACTACAATCTGATATTTAAACCTACTGAAAAATTTTCTGAATACACAAAAATTGAGGCGCTCATAGACAAAAAATCATTTCTTCCATTTAGAATCAAAATGTTTTATAAAGACGGTACTAAAAACACACTTGATATAAGATCTGCTTTGATTAACAAAGCAATCGACGACAGCGTATTCAGTTTTGATATGCAAAAACACCCTGATGTATCGGTTGAAGATTTGAGGATGGATTAATCGTATAGATATGGTTATAATTTTGCCGGATTAACTCCTCTATCCTTTAATACTTTGGATTTTGCTTTAACGGCAATTTTCATATCCTCAATAAATCTGTCAAGTTGAGCGGATATTTTATCGTCAGATAGAGCCAATATCCTTATTGCCAATAGACCTGCATTTTTAGCACCATCCAAAGCTACTGTAGCAACAGGAATGCCGCTCGGCATTTGCAAAATTGAAAGTATGGAATCCCAGCCGTCAATCGAATTTGAAGATTTTATTGGTACTCCAATTACGGGAATCGGTGTCAATGCAGCCACGACACCCGGCAAAGCTGCGGCTCCTCCGGCACCCGAAATAACTACTTGAACACCTCTTTGTCTCAATTTTTGTACATAATTATCAAGCATTTGGGGCGTCCTGTGCGCAGAAATAATGGCTACTTCATTCTTTACTCCAAAATCATCCAGGATATCAATTGATTTTTTCATAATGTCCAAATCTGAATCCGAACCCATAATTATACTGACTTTTACATTTTCCATATTTATGTTTATTTTGTATTGAATTTTTGGCAAAACTAATACAAAATACAAGAATAAATACTAATTTTATAAATAATTAGTTCTAATTTCATTTATGAAATAAACGGATATAATTTACAAAGCGTTTTTCATTTTTTCGCATTGAAATTTATAAACCGGAGATAGATTGATGAATATATATAAAAAACAATAATATGAATAAAGAAGAAGGAAAAACCGTGGCAGAATCAAAAACTGTGTTTACCCAATTAATAATGCCAAATGACACCAATCCTTTGGGAAATTTAATGGGAGGAAACTTAATGAGATGGATGGATATTGCAGGAGGTATTTGCGCAGGAAGACATACAAACAATAATGTGGTTACGGTATCGGTCGATAATGTTTCCTTTAAAGAAGCTATCAAAGTCGGTGATGTTATCACTATTAAAGCCAATGTTACAAGAGCGTTTAATACATCACTTGAAGTATTTCTTGAAGTATTCACCACTTCGCTTTCTTCTAATATCCCCAAGAAAAGCAATAATGCTTATTTTACTTTTGTAGCCCTTGATGCTAAAACCCTGAAACCGACAAAAGTTAAACCTGTGGTGCCTTTGACAGAAGATGAGGTAAAAAGGTATGAGGGAGCTTTGAGAAGGAGAGATTTACGGCTGATATTGGCAGGAAAGATGGATCCTAAAGATGCTAAAGATTTGAGACAATTTTTCAGGGATTTGGATTAAAATAAATAATTAACGTTTTAATTATACAGATATCTAATAATTTTATATATTTGTAAACGAAATATTAATGAAAACAATCAAATGGGTATTTTTAATCAATTGAAGTCATTGTTTATAGTTGAAGATAATGAGGGTGAGTCGAGTAAATCGTCATCTGAAACCATAAGTCCCACAAAGGATATTTCTGAGAAAAAAAGTCCTGCTGTTTCCGGTAAAGATACAGAAAGGTTTGTGAATATTCTCTTCAAAGCTATTGAGGATAATAATATAAAAGGCTATGACTATCTTGAATTTGTTCAAAGTATTAATAATCTGAAAAAACAAGGTATCAGTTCTGAAGAAGATAAGCTGTTCAATACAGCCTATGCATTGGCAAAAACTATGAACGTAGATAAGGAGAAGTTGCTTAAAACCGCAGATTTTTACTTAAGTGTTTTGAATAAAGAAAAAGTCAAGTTCAACGAAGCTCTTGTTAATAATGCAAAAGTTAAGCTTAAAGAGAAAAATAGTAAAGTAGCATCTCTAAATAAAAGTTTGATTGAGGACAAAAAGGCATTTGAAGAGCTTAAAAAGAGAATCGCTTCCAAAGAGAAAGAAATAGCCGGTATTACCAAGGAACTGGATGAATCCAAATCAAAAGTGGAAAGGGTAAAAGCCGGTTTTAACAATGCGTTGAAACAAATTGTAAATAAAATCATTCTCGATAAGGATAAAATTAATAAATATTTAAAATAAAACAAGATTATATAAAATGGATAGAATAAGCAAATCAAAATCATTTTGGAAAAGACCTGAAGGGAAAACAGGTGCTGTGTTTCTAGCCGCATTGCTTATAGGAGGAGGCTATACTTTTGTTAAGTTTTTACCTCAGATATTGCTTTTTGCCCAAAATACACTTGGTCTGGCACTGATTATTTTGGCTATCGGGCTAATTCTGTATATGGTGCTTGATCCAAAAATGAGGGCTCTTGTTTCTTATATGTATAAAAGCGCTATGAGGTGGATAACTTCACTTTTTATTAAAATTGATCCTATATCCATATTAAAATCATATATAGATGATTTGAAATCCAATTTGAAAAAAATGAATATGCAGATTGGAAAACTTAGGAAACAAATGCACCAACTTAAAGAATTGATATTTAATAATCAAAAAGAGTTAGAAAAAAATCTCACGCTGGCTTCAGAAGCACGAGCATCAAAAATGAAAGATGCGATGATTCTTAAGACAAGAAAGGCCGGGCGTCTTAAAGATTCGAATATAAAACTGGAGGAATTGTACCGGAAAATGGAAATTTTGTACCGTGTTTTGGATAAAATGGAACGAAATTCTAAAATTATGCTCGAAGATATCGAAGACCAAGTGATGATAAAAGAAAGAGAAAGAAAAGCTATGCGTGCCAGTCATTCTGCTATGAAATCAGCGATGAATATCATCAAAGGCGACAAAGATAAACGAGAAATGTTTGATATGGCTCTCGAAGCTGTTGCTGATGATGTAAGTAAAAAAGTGGGTGAAATGGAGCGATTTATGGAAATCTCAGATAATTTTATGAGCTCAATAGATCTTCAAAACGGAGTTTTTGAGGAAGAGGGATTGAAATTGCTTGAAAAATGGGAAAGGGAAGGAGATTCACTCATATTGGGTGAAGACAAAGAGTCTCTTTTGCTTCAAGCTAATGATGATTCGGATATATTGGATTTGGATGAGCCACGTGCTATGCCCGAAAAAAGAGAAGACCGACCAAATCAATATGATGACTTTTTTGAAATTTGATGTGCTATTGACTATCCGATATACTATACAGCCTAAAAATTAAGTTTCAATTGAATCTTAATATCGGTTTTGTGATTAGTATTGATCAGTTCCGTACCACTACCTAAAGTCTTTTCTTTGGGATAATACCATCTCGACAAACGCAATTCTGTAGTGATATTGGTATTTGGTCTGTATCTCATATTGATATAGCTTCTAAAACCTTTATTGAAGTATGCAGGAATCAAAGCTTCACCCAATATATCGTTTTCATAAACATATATTGCAGTACTGTAACTATCTGTATCAAATACAGCATATCTGAATGTAAAGGCAAAAGGAAATTGTATGGGTTTGAATATTATGTCTTGATATATCATTATTCCTTGAGTTTTATCCTTGTGAATAGTGAATTGAGATAATTCCAATCTATTTCGCAATTCCCAACTTTTATTGAGCTTATAATTGATATGAAAGCGCAATCTTGTCTTATTGCCATATACAGTATTTTTTGTATAAAATTCGCTTGAGACATCCCTTGCCTTATTTTCAAATTTGTACTGTATATAAAAGCTGTATTTATGCCTTTTTTTATATTTCAAAATGGCAAAATATTCGTTTCCAAAACTCGGAGAACTTATATTGTATCTGAGCCAGGGAAATTGCCATATATCCTGATACATACTGAGTGTCCATTTGTTATTGATATGCCAATTGAATCCAAGGTAAAATCCGCTTTCATTGTTTGTTCCTACTGTTTCGCCAAATGAATTGGAATTTATACTTTCGTACCGCGCTGAATAATTTCTGTACAACAAAGCTATATCCAAATGACTTGAAGGAACATACTGAATACCCTGAAGTAAAGCAAATGCATTGTTTTTGCTTCGAGCCATTTCACCAAAAAACAATATTCTATTGACCAAAATAGAATAGTCCATGCTCAAATTCATTAAGTGTTTTCCGGAAAATTTGAATTTGTTATATAGTTTGTCTTGTCTTATCAGCTCTTTATTATGTTGTAGATTGAAAAAATTTAGACCTACGTATGAGTTTTTGAATTTGAAATTGATTCTACTGCCAAAAGACTTTTGTAGAATGCTGTGTTTTCCCTCAATTTCGCTTTTCAAGCGGTGAAAACCCGATATTTGCAGGCTTGAAGCATATATCTTACTGTTTTCAAAATCTATGGGTTTTTCTTCGATATTGGCATCGATATATTTATATGAGCCGAAGACAGAGAACTCAATATTTTTAAAAACATTTAAAGTCGCAGCAATACCTCTGAAATACATATTCTCATTTACTGAAGAATAGGGTCTAACGACTTTAGTCGCATTTTTTTTAAGATTGGTGACTAGAGAACTTTTGCCTCTGCTAAAATCATTGTGCAATATCAATCCTTGCCCCAAACTAATCGTATAATCACCGATATCTAACTCTTTTAACCAGCTTTTGTATTTGTACAAAAAGAAATGACCTGAATAATAGTCAAAACCGTTTTTGTTATAATCTTTGAAAAATGATTCACCCGGGTCTTTTTCAGCAATCAGAGCAATATCCATATGATTGCTGTAATTCATTTTGAGTTTTGTATAGAGATTATACTTGTTTCCTGCATATTTTGCCGGCTTTTCTTTTGTGGAAACATATCCTGCTTTTGTTTCAATTGTGGATTTTGACTTGAGATACAAGGCTTTTTTGCTTGAAGACAACATTTTTGATATAGAGACATGATAATCTTCGCTATAATTACCGACAGTCACAAGAGGAAGCATTAGCGATATCGTATTGAGATCAAAAAGTGGAATTGCCTGCAATTCGTATAGTGAATATAGCTTTCCAAGATTCTTTCTGTAATTTAGTAAAGAGTTTATCTGCTGCTCTGAGAGAATATCCAAGTATCTCAAATCATCTTCATCGCATTTATTCAGATTGATAGGATTTTGTATAAGAAATTCAAATTTCTCTCTGATTATATTGAAATCAATATCGTCATTTTCTTCAAGGCTTTCAGTATATTTCTCCATCAATTCATCAATACCGGTATTATTTTGAGCTGACAAAATAATAGGTAACAATATAATAAATGCTATTATTATTTGCTTATACATTGACATCGTTGGAATTGATACCGTACAAATATAGTGTTTTTTTTGAGAAAATCAATGATTTACCAATGGTTTGCCAAATTATTCCTAAAAAAATACTTATTTGGAATAATAAATGTTTTAATATTGCAAAAAATAATATCTGTTAATGGGTGTAATCGCAAGACAAGGTATAAAGAGGTCTATAATCAGTATTGTAGGAGTACTAATAGGTACAATTAGCACCTTGTTTATTTATCCATTGGAGCATGAAGCTAATGGCTTGGCACAATTTATTGCAGGCACTGCTGCATTATTGTCAATTTTTCTTGGTTTCGGTAGTAGCGGTTTGGTTGTAAGATATTTTCCTGAATTCAAGAAATTAAAAGGGTATTTTGGTATCGTGTTATCTTTTGGATTAATCAATATCTTGATTACAACAGTCCTGTTTTTTATATTTAAAAATCCGATTTATTCATTCTTGCAAAAATATGGTTTTGATATTGATAAGATAAATGACAATATTATATCCCTGTTTATCTTAGCCGTTTTGCTTATACTTATCAGATTTTTGATATACCAATCATCCAACCTCAAAAGGATAGTAATTCCGGCTTTTATCA
Organism: Saprospiraceae bacterium; assembly: GCA_027008645.1. Lineage (GTDB taxonomy): Bacteria > Bacteroidota > Bacteroidia > Chitinophagales > Saprospiraceae > JADJGA01. Next base: position 5,523 of record JALVEE010000340.1, on the reverse strand, counting down.
ATGAATTTTTGTATAAAATATTCTTTCCTGTTTTGATTTTATTGTATCATTTTGATTATATCGAATTTAGTACAATACCCTATGCCATTGTAGGATTTTATGCAGTGTCTTTTGTCTTGAATTTGATTTATCTCAAAACAATTGGCGGCCTGGATATAAGTTCCAAAACCATATTTTCATTACCCTTATCCAAGGTGAAAGAAATGTATAGTTATGCAGGATTTAGCGGTTTGAATTTTATTAGTGCAACAATTACTTCGAGAATTGATATCTTGATGATAACAATGTTGGTAGCATTTACAGGCACGAGTATTTATTCTATATTTCTCTTTATGAGTAATGTAATCGCAATACCTAATGTTTCATTAAATCAGATAGCAAGTCCTGTGATTTCCGGTTCGATGCGAGAAGGTGATATGCAAAATATTGATACAATTTACAAGAAAACTTCGTTGAATTCATTTATTATCGGAGCTATTCTGTTCATCATTATTTGGAGCATTTTGCCCAATTTGGTTGCAATTATGCCCTCCGAAAAGGATTTGATGCCCTATATTTATGTATTTTTATTTTTGGGGCTGTCCAAGTTGGTTGACATGTTCACTAGTGTCAATTCCTATATAATGATTTACTCTAAGTATTATAGATACAATTTATTATTTCTTGTAGTTCTAGCGGTTTTGAATATATTATTAAATTATTTTTTAATTGGGAAATACGGGATTGTTGGAGCTGCAATTGCTACATTCGTTTCAATGTTTTTATACAATATTATAAAGTTGTTTTTTATAAAAGCTAAGTTTGATTTGTTTCCTTTTGATAAAAATAGCGTCTTAATAGTAGTCATTGGAATTATTGTTTTTCTTGTGAGTGTTTATTTGCCTAATTTTGATTTTGTGCTTATCAATCTTGTGTATAAACCGGTTTTGTTGATAATAATTTATTATTTATTAATTAAACTTATGGGTCTAAAAGCTGATATTATCGATCTTGGTGAAAAAATGATTAATAAATTGACAGGTATTAAATTCGGGAATTAAAAGAAACACATGAAAATTGCAATTGGAGGCATAAGCAGGGCAGGTAAAACCACTTTAGCCAGGAAGATATTGAATTATTTTCCGGATAAGAAAAAAGTGATCCTACACCAAGATGATTATGTAAATGCAGGTTATGATATTCCGCAAATCAATGAAAGGATAAATTGGGAAGTTCCTGAGTCAATAGATTTTGTCCGTCTCAAATACGATTTCAATTGGATGAGTGAGCATATAGATATCGTTATCTTGGAGGGGATTTTTGCGCTGTATGATGAAGATATGAATGAAGTATTTGATAAAAAATTATTTGTTGATTTGGGTTATAAAAAATTTATCGACAGGAAACTTACAGATACACGCTGGGGCTATGAACCTGACTGGTATATTCAGCACATATGGGATAATTATCAAAAGTACAGAGAAGAGATATTGAAAATAGATGATATAGTGATTATCGAAGAGAATAATGTAGATGCCTGTCTTGATGATATATTTTCCAAATAATCATTATCCCTTGCGCCGCTCACCTATTTTCTTCCCCACAAACTGACCGCTGAAAAATGCAATTATCAAGAATGGATAAGTCCACCATTTGAATCCCAAATGAAAAGCAAATCTCATAAACACGATAATCGGAATCGGCAGATGAATATACAAAAACCATTTGAAAGATAATTTCTTATGTTTTGATCTCCAATATCCAAATGGTATATTTATTAGAAAAGTAAGTATCGAGACTATAATTAGATTTGTGTACATTTTTTTTTATCTTATAAACCGGTATTCATTCCCGGTAGAGTGTTCGTGATCAAAATAGTAGTTTTCATAATCAAAGCCCTTTAATTCTTCCGGATTATTAATCTTATTTTTTGCGATATATCTTACCATCAATCCTCTTGCTCTTTTCGCATTGAAAGTGATGAATTTTAGTTTATCATCCCTGAATTCTTTGAAAACGATTTTAATAATATCAGCATCGACTTTTTCAGTTTTAACCGATTTGAAATATTCATCGGAAGCCAAATTAATTAAAGTCTTGCTACCGCTTTTAGCAATCGCTTGATTTATCTGTTCCGTAATCAAATCGCTCCAAAAATCATATAGATCTTTCCCTCTTTTATTGGCGAGTTTTGTTCCCATTTCGAGTCGATATGCTTGGATGATATCCAATGGTTTCAAAACACCATATAAGCCGGATAAAATTCTTAAATGCTCATTCAAAAACAGTATTTCATCCTTTTGAAGTGTATCTGCTTCCGATCCTCTATATACATCACCTTTGAAAAAGAAAATAGCCTGTGTGGAATTATCTAGATTATGCTCCAAATCAAATTCCCCAAAGCGTTGAAAATTCAAATCTGCCAATTTTGGACTTATTTTCATCAATTTTTGCAATTGTGCCGGATTCGAAGATTTCAATATCCCGATAAGTTCCTTTGTATGATTGAGTAGTGGGGGAGAGGAATAAGGAAAATCTTGCTTAGCTTTACCATCGAGCCTTTTTGCCGGAGATATAATTGATAACATATTCTATTTGTTTTATGATTAAATAACACATCTATATCTCAAATGTTTTTAAGAGGTAAAAATGCATATAGGATATTGAAGGTTATTTAAAGATTATATAAATAAAATGAGGGTCATAGATATTATATTAAAAGTTACAGGAAATAAATGAAAAATAGGGTAGAACCAGAGAACTTGTCCAAACAATCGTCGAGAGTGGTTTAGTATGAAAGCCCATAGTATTGGAGAAATTGTAATTAAAGAAAAAGAACACCGTATGGTGTTCAATTTTTCCCTTGTATTTAAATTCAACTCCATTCGGAGTTGCATTACGTAATGACCGTATCACGCAGATTCACCTCAGGTTATTTACGTTTATCTCATTTCGGGAATATTTTCTAAAAAATAGTGCCTGCAAGAAATTTTACCAAATTTTAAATTGACCTGAATATAAAAAATCGCCTGTTTTCGCGCAGACACTACACGAGTAGCAAAAAGATTTTGATTTAATCAAAAGTCAAATCAAAAAAAATTAGAATCTATATCCAGCTGTGAATGAAAGAACTCTATTTTTAATAGTTCCATCATTATTATAACTTTCTTCCTTTTTGCCAATATCAGCTAATCCTAATTCATAACTAATTCTAAAATTCAAATGTCCTACATATAATCCTACTCCAAAATCTAATCCGTAATCCAAAACATTAACATCATCTTTCTCAATATCAACTTTTTCTTCTTCAATGCTACTAGTTCCATTAAGGAAATAGCCTAGATAAGGACCGGCGAATAATCCAACTTTCATGTCTCCAACATCCATTTTATAAACAAAGTCCAATGGAATGTCAATAAAGTTCATTTGAGTTGTTCCTTCCAAAGTTTCTTCAAAAAAGGTGATTTTTAATTTTGTGCCCTTTGAACTATATAAAATAGCAGGATTAAAATATAGGGATTCGGTAAATCCGAATTCATAGTCAATACCAAATTGAAGTCCAAACAGGCTAATTGTTTCAAATTTACTTCTATCAATATCTGCAAAATCATATTTCTGTTTTGCCAAATTAGCACCTAATCTAATGCCAAATCCTTGTGTAAAAGCAGCTGATCCAATAAAAGAGAAAGTAAGAATAATTAGTAATTTTTTCATAATCAAATAGTTTTAGTTAAATAAATAATACGCAAAATAAAGATTTTTTTCATTTTCAGATAAAGAACTAAGAAAAAATATTTTTTTTTCAATTTTTATTAATAATTATATGAGAATTATTATTTATGTGTTAGGGAGAAAGTCGCATTTTTCGTTCATACACTAATTCAAATTGCCGGAATTCATCAACCACAATTCTATCCAAAAAGCTATATAGAGTAATAAGGTGAAAAACAAATAAATACCTATGTTTAGATATTCTTTGAGTTTTATCCCTAGTATTTTTTGAGTATAATATGCTAAAAACATTTTTGACAGTAAAAAGGCTATAAATGTGGCAAATGCTATTCCGGCAATACCGTAAAACTGCATCAGGATTATAGAAAGGACTATATTGAATACCAGCTCTACAAATGAAACATACATCAATGTTTTGTTTTTGTGCTTGGCGTAGATAAATACTTCAGATAGGATTATTCTACTGGATATTATCAGTAGATAAATAATGAATAAGAGAGCAGAGTAAGCGTAGTCTTCATTGTAAAAATATCTAAATAGGTATTTGCTGATAAAAATAAGAACTATTGCTATTGGAAAAAATATCAGTATGAGTTTTGTGGTCTTGTTTTTAATTTTTTGTGCTGTACTGTGGATATCGTTTACTGCCTCGGGAATCATCACACTTCTCAATGCACCGATCAAAATCAATATAATGGGAAATTCTCTTGCACCGTATCTGTAAACAGAAAATTGAGAAGAATCAAAATTCTTTTCGACTAAAATCCCATCTATGAATTCCATGCCATTTCCTAGTAAGATATGTGCAATTATCGGCAAAGTAAACAACAAAAAGATTTTTATGAGTTTGAGAGATACTTGATTCAAATCCAAACTGATTGTCCTTATTGTCCATATCCATTTGATAAATATCCAAGCAACCATAACAATGAAAATCGATTGGATGCTGTGAAAAAATAAAACAACTATTACTACGGCAACTAATTGTATTCCGTATAGAATTATCCCGTATCTTAACAGTATATCGGATGATTTATCTATAATGTATTTTGACTCTACGAGCAATGTCGGAGCATATAACAAAATGTAAATTGCCAATAACATCAATGAGCGATTGTCAATATAAGGATTGCCGATAGCCAAACTAAAACCGGATGTAATATATGAAATGAATCCAACTACCAAACCTATGCCTTGTAATAAAACAAATATATTTGTAAAGAATTTTGTCTTTTCAGCACTTGATAATTTTGGGTAGTAGGAGAGGATAGCATTGCTAATGCCCATAGTCCAAAAGAAGCTACCGATATTTGCTATAAACAAGAATAATTCAAATGCTGAAGTTTGGTTCCTGTCAAAAGAGCTTTTGACAAGTAATAGACTAATCAAAACAAGTGATACTAACCGTAGTATTTGATAGATTTGATAAGCTTTTGTCGTATTACTTACCCAAATATTTTTCTTGTTAATTTTTATCAAAATCCTGCTTTGAGATACTTATACCAATTTAACTCTAAAATGACGCATATATTACATTTTAATTTTCCAATATTTTTATTAAAAATACTCGCCATAGCTAGGTTTATGCCTGTGTTTTTTAATTCAATCTTGAAAAATTAATTCTATAATATTTATACGACATCTTAAAGTTAAATTGGTATTCTACTATTAAAAAATCATCCAAAAGTAGCAAAAATTTATTATTTGGCTTGTTTTTTGCACTGATATACTCAAACCATTTAGCTTTTCGGGAATTATGACAAAATTATTTTTATATAGATAGCTGAAAAAAGCGTTTTCGTCCTGAGCTTG
>JALVEE010000339.1 GCA_027008645.1 Saprospiraceae bacterium | reverse complement strand
CTTTATATGATTCCTGTACTTTATGGCGCGGTTAATCCAAGATACAGAACAGAACAAGCAATTACATATTTTTGGGGTTGGCCATTACTGTTTGGTTTTTTGGCAATCATTTATTCAGTTTATTTTTAAAAAACAGCTAAGATGGATTACGGTATATATCAAGATAAATTGACAAGAATAGTTTCAGACATTGCTAGAAGTCACTCTTTGTGGGTTTTGGCATATGGAACAGGATGTGGGGCTATTGAAGTACCTGCAACTATGACTTCCCGTTACGATGCAGAACGACTTGGGGTAAGAGGAGCAGCAACTCCTAGACAAGCTGATGTACTAATGATAACAGGATACCTAACAGTAAAAACATTAAAAAGAGTGATTAGAGTATATGAGCAAATGCAAGACCCAAAATATGTCATAGGATTTGGATCCTGTGCTATAAACGGCGGTATGTACTGGGATTCCTATAATACAATAAAACAATTAGATTTGTATTTGCCGGTAGATGTATATATCAGTGGATGCATGCCAAGACCCGAAGCTGTATTGGAGGGGTTTGCAAAATTGCAGGAGCAAATAAAAGCAGGAGAAGCAATAGGAGCGACAAAATATAAAGAGAATTTGGATTATTATAGAGGTAATCAAAAGAAGATTATTAAGAACTGGAATTTCCCGGATTATAACTGGTAGGGTTGCGAGGGTTGCGAAGAGGATTGCGAAGAGGATTGCGATTGCGAGGGTTGCGATGGGTTGCGATGGATTGCGATGGATTGCGAGGGTGCGACGGGGGCGATGGTGCGAAGAGGATTGCGATGGGGCGAGGAGTGGAAAAGTGAAAAAATGAAATTGATATAGGAGAGACAAGAAGAATTTAATTATTTATTAAATATAGTATAAAATGGAAACATTTTTAGGAAAAATCAAAGACAGGATATCTGTAAACTTTGATTTAGAAAAAAGTTCAATAGATATTGAAAAGAAAAGAGTGGATGTTCAAATAAGAAAAGAGCAAATTCCCTCTATTCTTCGATATATAAAAGAAAATATGAATTTCAGGCATTTGATGCATGCGAGTGTAGTTGATTGGTTAGAAGAGGGAAAGTTTGAAGTCATATTTATGCTTTGGGCACCTAAAGAAAAAATTAGAGTCTTCGTAAGGACAAAACTCGACAGAGAAAATCCGGTAATGGAAAACTTGGATATGATTTGGCCTCAATTAAATACTTACGAAAGAGAGTTTAAAGAGATGTACGGCATTGAGTTTACAGGACTTGTAGCTCCGGAAGAATTTATTCTGGAAGACTGGGACGGACCTCCACCAATGCGTAGGGATTTTGATACGGAAGCATATGCAAAAGATGTATTTTCTGAAAGAATCGGAAGAGAAGATGCTCAGGATGTAAGAGAGACTATTGCTAAACGATCAGGAGAAGTCATTCCTGATTTTGCTAAAAAACATTCAAGATAATGAAAAGAGAAAAAGCAACAACGCTATATTTTGGACCACAGCACCCGGGTATTACCGGGAATATGATGATTCGACTTAAAGTTGAGGGCGATACTATCGTTAAGGCAACCACCGAAGTTGGGTATCTTCATAGAGCTTTTGAAAAATTGGTAGAAAAAAGAAATTGGATTCAAAGTTTTACCTTGATGTGTAGATTTTGTGTCCCTGAACCTGATCCTGTTGAGAATACTTATGCTAGAGCAGTTGAAATGATAGCAGGAATAGAAATTCCCGAAAGAGCAAAATGGATTAGAGTATTGATACTGGAATTGGCAAGGATGTCTTCCCTGCTCCTTTGGCATGCAGGACAAGGACATTCTTTGGGCCTTTATACGATGGGACAATGGTCAGTTGGTGATAGAAATTACCTTTTGGATTTATTCGAAGAACTGACAGGAGCAAGAATATACCATATGTACGTATGGCCGGGAGGAGTTAGAAAAGATTTCCCTGAAGGCTTTGAAGAAAAAGTACTTAAAACAATGGATTATTTTGAGAAGAAACTTCCTGATTATGATAATTTATTATTCGAAAATAGTATTTTCCAAAAAAGGACTCAAGGTGTGGGGATTGTTAGTCCTGAACAAATAATTGAACATGGAGTCGTGGGACAACCATTAAGAGCAGCAGGAATAAAAAGTGATATCAGAATAGACGATCCTTATGAGGTATATGATAAATTAAAATTTGATGTGCCAACACAAACAGATAGTGATATTTGGGCAAGAGCATTGGTAAGAAGAGAAGAATTGAGACAATCAATCAGAATAATAAGGCAAGTAATTGATAAAATGCCTAAAGGTGAAGTTTATACTAAATTGCCAAATCCTCAAAAATGGACTATTCCCGCAGGTGATGCTTTCGCAAGAACTGAATCTGTGAGAGGTGAGGTAGGAATGTATTTGGTAAGTGATGGAGGAAATAAACCGAGAAGAGCTCACTTTAGAGGTGCTGCATATGTTCACGCTGTAAGCTTACTGGAAGATGTTTTAGTAGGTGCAAATATAGCTGATGTTTCGGCTATAATGAATAGTTTGGGGACTTGTCCGCCGGAGATAGAGAGGTGATTGCGAAGGGGGCGATTGTTGCGATTGTTGCGATTGTTGCGATGGGTTGCGATTGTTGCGAGGGGTTGCGAATGTTGCGAGGGGTTGCGAGGAGTTCGATTGTTGCGAGGGGTTGCGAATGGGGTGTGAAGGGTTGTATTTCATTTTTTCGCAATGTGGGTTGATTCTCCTATGGTTGTGTTTGTCGAGGTATAGGAATCAGATTTATCCTGCGAAATCTATGAAGTATTTCAACAGGAGGCAAAGAATGGGAAAAGCGAAAAAATTAAATGCTCCTGCGATTGAGGAATACAAAAGGAGAAAAGAGGAATTTAAATATATATTTGATTGTGAATATGTGTGATAAGAAGATAAAAAGATTAGTACAAATTATGGTAATTTGTGGATAAAAAAGATATGATATGGGATTTTTTAATTTAAAAGGTACATTAAAACCACTTACTTCGCTGAAGCAATTTGCTAAGCCACCGCATACTATCAGGTATCCTGAGGTTCCGGTCGAAGCGTCAGATAGATATAGGGGGTTTCACTATAATGATATTGAAGAATGTATTGGTTGTGGTAATTGTTCTACTATATGTATGAATGATGCCATTGATATGACGATTGTGGATCAGATAAAGGGAGAGAAAGGAGATTCAGGTTTAAGACCAAGAATTGATTATGGTAGATGTTGCTATTGTGCTTTGTGTGTGGATGTTTGCCCAACCGGTAGTTTGAGCTTGACCAAGGATTTTATTAATATAACCAATGATGCAAATACACTTTTGGTAACTCCGGGAATTGATAATCCTGAGGCAGTTGAAAATATTTCTTATTCAAGTAGTACCGAATGGTCATTGAATAATTTTACCAGAATTCCGATGGAGGAGTTGGAAGGCAAAGAGAGGGTGAAAAGTTTTGCCGAGGTTGTTCTTGGTTATACTGAAGAGCAGGCGAGACAAGAAGCTGACAGATGTATAAGTTGCGGTATTTGTACTGAAGTATGCCCTGACCATATGCATATTCCTGAATATATCAATGCAATTGCCAAAGGAGACGATGAAGATGCATTGAGAATCATTTATGACAATAACCCATTACCTGAAATGTGCGGAAAGGTTTGTACTCGTAGATGTGAGGACGTTTGTGCCATAGCAACCAGAGGAGAACCTGTTGCCATTAGATGGTTAAAAAGATATGCAACAGAGACAGCAGAAGCCTCAGATGTAACAAGAGAAATTGTAAATCCTGAAATTAGAGAAGCCAATGGCAAAAAGGTAGGAATAATTGGTGCAGGTCCATCCGGATTAACTGCAGGATACTATTTGGCATTGAGGGGATATGATGTTACGATTTGGGAAGCAAATGCTAAAGCCGGTGGAATGACAATGTATGGTATTCCAAAATACAGGTTACCTATTGAGAGTTTGGAAAAACAAATTAATTATATCCAAAGTATTGGAGTCAAAATTAACTTCAATACAAAAGTTGGGAAAGATATTTCATTCAAAGAGATATATGAAAATAATGATGCTGTATTTATGGGAGTTGGGTTTCCTAAAGCATGGACATTAGGAATAGAAGGAGAAGATGCGAAAGGGTCTATGCAAGCTGTAAATTATTTGCATATGATTAACTCAGGAGAAACTGTCGAAATCGGTGATAAGGTAGCTGTGATAGGTGGAGGTAACGTAGCTATTGATGCTGCCAGAGTAGCAAGAAGATTTGGCGCCGATGTCACAATACTGTACAGAAGACGTGTCAAAGATATGCCAGCTGACTGGGAAGAAATCGAAGGAGCTGAAGACGAAGGAGTGAAATTTGAACCACAGGCTATTCCAATCAAAATTCATACTGATGAAAATGGAAAGGTAAATGGCATAGAATACCTAAAAGCGGAGATGGTACAGAGTGAAGAAGGTGGAAGACCAAGACCTGTAGCCATTGAAGGCAGTAACACTATTATGCCGGTCACAGCAGTATTTGCTGCGATTGGACAACAGGGTGATTATAGCTTCTTAGACGAATATACCGATAAAGTAAAAGTGGAGAGAGGTCGATTTATTGTTGATGAAAAACAGCAAACTACCCTACCCCGATTATTTGCCGGAGGTGACTCTGCCAATAGAACTGCTGATGCTATTAGCGCTATTGCAGATGGTTATAGAGCCTGTAAAGCAATTGATGAAATGCTTCTAAGTTAAGTAGTGTCTGTCCGAAAACACGTCAAATTTGAAATTGATTCTTTTTGTCATGTTTTGACTTTTTCACAAGTGATTGATACTAAGGCATCAAATCATTGTTCAGTGTTCCGAGCAATAGCGAAGCGGAAGTCTCGAATAACGAAGCGTACCGAGAGGGTCTATGTTGGGTTAATAACAGAATTGTGAATTGTGGTACTTTCTTTTAAAAAAAAAGGTGCTAACCTCGAAAGGTTAGCACCTTTTTTTTAAGATATAAGGATTATTATTTCCTAATCACGATCATCTTTTTGAATGTCAATTTATCATTAGACTTCAATCTTAGGTAATATGTAGCAGGTTTTAATTGTCTCACATCTACTTTTACTTCATAATTACCAATACCAAAATCTTCATCAACGATATTTTCAAGCACTATTTTTCCTGTAATATCAAATAAATCAACTTTTACATCCGCTTTAGTTACAACACTAAATTTAACTGAAGCTTCATTAACGACAGGATTTGGATATATTTCAACCAAATCTTCTTTAGATTTGTTGCTCACAAAAACAGCATCTTTGTTACTAAGCGTTTCATTCCCGTCAAAATCAACTGCTACAACTCTATAGTAATAAACACCATTTTTAAATTCACCTCTATCTTCAAAGTTATACTTTGTTTTATTCCTATCCTCAATACTTATCTCACCGATAGTTACAAATCTGTAATCACCCTCATAAGCTCTTTGAACTTTGAATTTTTCAACATTTAATTCATTGGATATTACCCATGCCACATCAACATAAGATTTCTTCCATTGTGCTCCAAGTTGTACAAAATCCAGAGGCAAAGTTCCTTGAGTCAATCCTGCATCCACATATTTTTTCTCCTGTTCTGGAACAAGTCCGAATAACTCAGTAGTACCATAACCATAATCTCCGGTCACATCACTATCGATCTCCTCATCACCTTGGTTAGAAGGAGTGAAAGTATTGTTGCTGCTTGATGAAAGATTAAATTTGATATAGTAATCTTCAGCTTGTAAGTAATCAAAATCATAAGAACCGTCATTTTCGGTAACTTTACTATCTTGGAGTATTCCATTGATATCATAGATTTCTACGTTTACTCCGGGAACTCCTGCTTCTTCGGGTTCTCTTAATCCGTTGGCGTTATCATCCATCCAAACCATACTACTATTAACTTTAGCTTGCTGTGTATAACCGGCATCTATAGTTAAGTCACCGGCAGTACCGGATACAAGATAGAATGTATTGGTTGTACCGTAACCATGAGCTCTAGTGATATCACTATCTTTGGTATGATCACCACCTCTATGAGGTTGCACAGGTACAATTCCTGATGGAGGTGTAACAAATTCGATATAATATTTACCGGGATTTGTACAGAAATGATAATAACCGTCACCACAGACGCTATTTTCATCTATAGTGGTGAAATCAATATCCCATAGCACCCAAGCACCATCTGTAAATCTATACAATTTCACTTTCAATCCGTTAACTCCATTTTCGATACCAGCATCATACACATTGTTTCTAATGTAATCCAGCCATACCAAATCACCGACTTCGACACATAGATAAGCACCTGCATCAATATCCAATTGTTCTTCATTAGCTTCAACTTCAAAACATTCTGTAGTTCCAAAACCATTGGTTCCATCAACATCACTATCAACATTATCATCTGATCCACGGTTATCCAAAGTGAATTCGTATTCACCAGGAAGTATGAATTTCACAAAATAGTTGCCAGGAATAACCATATCAAATAAGTATGCACCATTAGCATCTGTAGTATCATATTGAATAGCAATACCTGAATTAGGATCACAATTATGCAATTCGATTATAACTCCGGGTATTCCGGGCTCACCTGGATCTTGGATTCCGTCACCATCTTTATCTTCCCAAACAAAATCACCGACTTTACCCACTACATCAACAGATGCGGGATCATGGTCATCCATATCTTCATGAGGTGTACGCTTGTAACCAACACCAAGTACTTCATTATCCCAAGGATCACCAACTTTTACTGCTCTTTCATAAGGAGTATCTGAAGCAAATACACCATCTGCATCATCAGTTAAAATCAAATTTTTCAAATCGTTAGCACTTGCAATCTCAGCATAATGAGTCCAATCTGAAAGCTGGGTAGCCAATTGTACCATAAGCTTAATCGGCAATTCAAAACTATCTTTTGGAGCTAAAGTTCCGGTGTATGTAAATTGAGCTGTCGTAGCGTTATACATTGACCATCCTGGATTTGTAGCACCTGATACAAATGAGTAACCTGGACTGATATAATCAAATATTTTGATATTCTTCAACGAATCATTTCCTTGGTTAGAAACTGTAATCGTAAATGCTGCTATATCACCTGGAGCAAAAGGCCCTCTATCATCAGCTTCTATTTTCAATGCCAAGTCTGGAACAGTTAAAACTGCGATATCTTGGTCATCATCATCTTCAGATTCATCCAACTGAATAGCATCATCTACAACTAAATCATTGTATGGGTCAGTATCATAATGGCTATCAATATCTTCATTAGTCATATTAACTCCATTTCCGTCTTCAGCATATTTGATTTCAGCATAATTCTTCCATGAAAGTTCCCAATTGTCATTATGACAATCCTGAACAGTCATATAAACATGTACTTGTGCACTTGAACCTGGTGTAATAGTGTTAGAATAAGTATAGGATGCTGTTCTACTACCTGCATTGTATGTCCAATCGGGATTAGCAGCAACATCAAATTCAAAACCGCATGGGATGGCCTCTTCTTCTATTTTAATTGTCTTTGCATCAGTATTACCTTGGTTAAAAATATCTATAACAAAATCAACAGTCTGACCATAATCGAATGTAGGTCCAACAGTAGCTATTTGTTTTCTCAATGCTAAATCGAATATTTCGATTCCTGCTGGATCATGGTCGTCTTCATCTTCGTTTTCACTAATAAATTGACCATCCACTTTATCATCATTAGAATCACCGGGTTTAACATCTCTCTCATGAGCTGTGTCTGAACCGGGGTTACTATCTGCATCTATATTGTGCAATCCATCAGGATTAGCAGCTGAAGCAACTTCGGCATAATTCACCCAATTGTCATATCCTCCATCGGTTCTTTTAAGAGTCAAAACAATATTCACTGAGATTGAATTGTCAGGATTCAATTGTCCGGGTATATCATATGTTGCTAAGCCTGCCGCATATGACCATCCGGGATTCAATGCTGGATCAAAAGAATAACCCAAAGCAACATAATCATTTAATACTATTTGCTCTACTACTTGGTTTCCTTGATTAAATACCTCAACTCTGAATGTGATATCATCACCATAGCTATAAGGTCCACCACTTACAACCGTTTTTCTTAAAGCTAAATCAAAGATTTTTGGTGTAGCCAAATCAGCATCATCTTCAATTTTCGGATAACCGTGTGTAGGTCCGTTTTTACCGTCGCCACCAACAAAATCATCATTATCCAAACCTGGATCATTTTCCTTTATCTGGTCATTAGTAGAGTCAAAATCATTTCCGCTTTGATCAACTCCATTTTCATCGGCAAATTTTGATATCTCAGCACCATTTTCCCAATCATCCCCTGATTCATAACTATCAGTCAAAATCAAATTGATAAATTTACTAATTGTGTCACCGGGAGCGATTGCAGTAGCTATAGTTGTAACAGCCATCCTTGTATTAGCATCAAATGTCCAATCAGGATTAATGTCTTGTTTGAAAATATATCCTGAAGGAATATAATCAGTAACTTCCTCATTTGAGGTAATGATACTGCCTTGGTTGTACAATTTAATTTCAAAATGCATTGTATCACCATAATAATGAGGATATAGATCATCATAAGACTTACTCAATGCAAGGTCAAATATCTCAATTCCCGCAGGGTCGTGATCATCTTGATCCTCTCCAAAGCCAACACCTCTAACCAAAACATTATTGTCATTGCTATCTCCCAATTCAACAGATCTTTCTTCAGGAGTATCAGAGCCCAATTGTGAATCCATATCCCAAGCAGTCCTGTCTTGCAGGTATTTGTTCAATACATGAGTGACTTCAAAATAGTTAACCCAGTCTTTTTCACCTCCGGGAGTCATCACCATTTTAAGATTCAAGAATACATCATAACTTTCACAATTTGGAATTGAATCCGTAATCGTATAAGTTGTGTCAAGACTATTCCAGCCCGGATTAGCTGCCCAATCAATCTCATAACCCGCAGGGATGAATCCTTTGAACTGTGTATTTCTAATAGTATCATTTCCTTGATTATATACCCTGATTCTAAATTGTTGAGTTTGTCCATAGTAATATGGAGCAGGTGTAACTAATTCAGCTTTCAGAGCAACATCTATAATTTCAAGTTTAGCAGGATCACTATCATCTTCATCTTTAATTCCATCATTGTTATAATCCGTACCATCATCATCAACATGATTATCTTCTGGAGTATTTGGTGTACCTCCAATATCATTTCCCTCTATATAGTCCGGAGTACTATCAAAATCATTAGGTATTATATAAAAGTTTTCATCTCTAAACTCAAAAATCTCGGCGTGATTGGTATATGCGTTAGTACATTTCTCATCTACAAGTTGTACGACAGAATAAAGTTTTAAGGTATCACTCTCTCCCGGCATCAAAGCACTAGAAATAGTTGCGTGTGAATTACCTGTAGTAGCATCACTGTGCCATGCGGGGAAATTAGTTGAAGAATATTTAAGTCCGGCAGGAGTATAATCAACTACCTGAATTTCTCTTGCAATCTTATTTCCTTGATTATAAACTATTACCTCAAACTCTACAGTATCACCATGCATATAAGGTCCGGGAGTAACTATCACTTTTTTAAGAGCCAAGTCATTCACCCAAACTCCGGCAGGATCATGATCATCTTCCATACCTCCTTTGTCTGTAGAAAGAATATTATTATCATTTGCATCGCCTGGTTTCACAGACCTTTCTGTAGGTGTATCGGAATTAGGATTACTATCAGGATCTAAATAAATATATGAACTATTTGTCGCATTATCTGCACCCTCAATCTCAGCATAGTTAATCCAATAATCCGCTCCACCGTTAGTGCCAACCATTTTCAACTTTAATGGTATAGTAACACTGGATTTCGGCGCCAAAGGACCTGCATATGTATAACTCAATCCTGTAAAGATATTTCCATTCCACCCGGGATTAATTCCGGTATCAAAAACATATCCTTGTGGTTCATAATCCTTAATATCTATATTTTCCGCTGTATCATTTCCTTGATTATAGATTGTGATATTAAATGTAAGCACATCACCATAATGTGGATTTGCGTTTACAAGCTCTTTTTTAAGAGCTAAGTCAAACACATGTACTCTTGCAGGATCATGATCGTCTTCTTCTGCAAGATATCCGTTTGCCGGTCCATTCTTTGCATCACCGAATTTATAATTATCATCAGCTGTATCCGGAACACCACCAACATCATTGCTCAAATCATCGTCATAATAACTATCAACATCACTATTGCTCATATCAACACCCGCTTCATTTTCAGCATATGACACTTCTGCATAACTAACCCATGAATCTCCACTATCAAGACATTGAACAATAGACAAATTCAATGCAACATCAATAGAATCACCGGGTGCCAATGGTTGATTCAAAGTATATTCCACAGTATTATTAAGTGCATTTTCAGTCCAGCCCGGATTATTAGCCAATACAAAATCAAAACCGCATGGAATAATATTAGTTATCTTAATAGTCTTTGCTATTTCACTACCCTGATTTTTCACATTAATTTTAAAAGGAATATTATTGTTGTAATCAAATGGATAATACAGTGAATTAATAGTATTGATCAAAGCCAAATCAAAAATCTCAATTCCGGCAGGATCGTGATCATCCTCATCCATATTATATGTGGGTCCATTAGGGAAAATATCATCATCATCTGCACTGTTTAGTTCCACAGAAAGCTCTGCGGGAGTATTTGAACCAAGATCAGAATCTATATCCCAACCTGATTTATCTGCTCCGGACAGTGATTTCATATTACTAATTTCAGCATAATGTATCCAATCTTTCTCTCCTCCCTGTGTCATTTTAGTTTTCAATACCAGATCGACATACTCTGTCTCTCCAGGCATCAAATCATCTGTAAATGTATAACTCAAGGTATTGCCGGCTATTACCCATCCGGGAGCAGCAGCTACTGTATATCCGGCAGGCAAATAATCTTTCACTACAACATCTTTCACTCCTTGATTTCCTTGATTATATACTGTTAATCTAAAAGTTAAGTCCTGTCCATATTGATATGGTCCTGGTGTAAGCAATGTATTTTTCAACGCAAGATCATATACTTCAGGAAGAGCAGGGTCGCTATCGTCTTCATCAGTATTTGCATCAGTACTACCGGGTGTACCCGTACCGTCTCCCATAATACTATCATCACTACCTGACCAATATTTACCTCCTGCATCATTGGACTTATCTATATCCATGTCACTGTCAATGTCATTAGTAATAAAATTGAAGTTTATATCTTTCACTGCACTTATCTCAACGATATTGTTGTATCCTGCAAATTTATCCAATGTAGGTTTTATAGTCAAAAATATTGACAATTGGATAGAATCGCCCGTATTTAAGACATTTTCAATTTTTGCAGCCGCTCCATTATTGATTGCATCTATATGCCAAGTTGGAAAACTGGTGTTCGAAAATTCAAAACCCGCAGGAATATGATCAAATAATTCTATGTCTCTAACACTCACTCCCCCTTGGTTGTAAACAGTCACTTGAAATTCTACCAAATCATCTCCGTGGTACGGACCATCTGTCAAAACAACCTTTTTCAAGGCTAAATCCATAAAATTAGCAATTCCGGGATCATAATCGTCTTGATATCCAAGATGACCATCTCTCCATATATCATCATCATAAGTTGAGCCGGGCAAAACCTGTCTTTCCGAAATAGAATTAGAAAACATCTCACTATCCGCATCATCATAATCGTTTAAAGGATTTCCATCTTCATCATCCGCAGCAGATATTTCCGCAAAATTAACATAAGCTGTATGATCAGATACAACATTGTTTATTGTAAGATTCAAATCTACCGTAGTACTCATACCCGGATTAAGCATAAAAGGAAGTGTGTTTTCCAAGTCAGAACCGACTACAACCCATCCAAGTCCGGCATTATCAGCTGCGTTGTATGTATAACCGGAAGGTAGATAATCCGTAATTTTGATATTCCTTACAGGTACTGTACCTTGATTATACACGGTAAAATGAAATGTAAATAAATCTCCGTAATTCAACAATGCACCGGCATCCGTGGTTTTTGTCAACGCTAAGTCAAATATTTTAGCATATCCGGGATCTTGATTGTCTTCATCTTTTGTGGGATCAGTTCCTCCAACAACGCCTGTGCCATCTCCGTCAATAGCATCATCAGCCATACTTCCCGGCTTTCCTCCAGCATCATTTGTAAAATCTTCATCAAAAGTTCCATCGACATCAGCCATATCATTATTTGCACCGTCTTCAGCACTTACTATCTCTGCATAGTTTGCCCAGTCACTTTGAGCATGTGCCGGATTCAATTTAAGCTTAATTGTTTTTACAGCATTATCTCCCGGTGCAATAGGCCCTGGAAAAGTATATTTCCAATTACCTGTAACTGCATCAAATGTCCAACCCGTATTGATTGCCGGATCAAATGTATATCCGGGCAACGTGTAATTTGCTACTTCAATATTAGTCGCATCCACACTACCTTGATTATATACCGTTATATCAAATGTAACATTTGTACCATAGTCTGAATAGACATCTCCCGTCACACTTTTCAAGGCTAAATCAAAAATATCAAACTTATATCTAAAAAAATCAGTATTATTATTTGTGTGATTATCAGGATCATTTAACGATAATTCATCGTTTCCATTAAAGAACTGGTAAAGTTCAATTTTATTTCTCCAGTTGTTATAACCTCCTGAACTACCCTTTACAGTCAATACAATACTGTAATCCATAGTACCTCCTCCGTGAGGAATCGGGTCATTGGCAGTTGCTTCATATACACCACCACCAACATCAATCCAAGTAAGAGAATTTCCTGTTTGTTGATATTCCAAACCATCAGGCAAAGAATCTCTTAAAACAACCTTATCAATATCATAAGGTGCATTACTATTATTAGTCACCCTAAAATTGTAGGTTATCTGCTGACCATAATAATATGGACCAGTAGCCGGAGACACCGACAAAAGACTAATATCAGCATCTATCTGTGAAAATCCATATTGCAAACTCCCTAATAACATAAGAATTACAACAAAGACTTTCTTAAAATTGTAAATTGTAGTTTTCATTTGAGACAATTTTATTAAAGTTTAAAAAAAAATAATTTCAAAATAATGCGCAAAAGTAAACCTAATACTTCGAGATAAGTATTACCAAATAAATTGCATTAAATCAACTTATTGCGTTTTTGTTTACCAATTAAGAGGGATGTTAAAAAAGCCGAATCTTCCAAAAGAGACCCAAACTTAAGGGCAAATATATTATAAATATTTTTAATATGAAAATTTTTAGCGTTTTTTTTATAAAAAAAATATTTTTGCGGTCAATAACTCTGATTTATAATTAAATCATTATTATTTGGAATTTAATAAAAACTTATGCAATTTTGTACTCGAAAATAATAATATATGATTAATAAAGTATTTCTAATAGGCAATTTAGGTAAAGACCCGGAACTAAAACAATTTGACAACGGTGGTGTAATTGTGAGATTTCCCCTTGCTACCAATGAAAACTATATGGACAAAAATGGAGAGTGGCAAACAATCACTGAATGGCACAATATTGTACTTAGAGGAAAAACAGCAGAAAGAGCTGAAAAATATCTCCATAAAGGCAATACTATTTTTGTGGAAGGAAAAATTAGAACCAGAAAATGGCAAGATGCAAATGGAAACGATCGTTATACTACAGAAATCATGGGACTATCCTACAAATCTATTGGCAATAGAAGGGATAATGAAGAAGTCTCATCACCAAAGGAGAGTACTAAGCAAGAGAATACCTCTGATAATAATGATGAGAACCCTGTGGATGATTTGCCATTCTAAAAATCTTTTTAACTAAATAATATATTGATGGATGTAGATCTTGAACCTCCGAGTAGCTTATCAATGTTGCTCTTGGTTTTTCTCAGCACTATGAATGTGAGTTTATTCTTAGCAGTGATAGCTTTGATAGTTCTCATCATTTCTTCTGCTATGATTTCAGGTTCTGAAATTGCTTATTTTTCATTAACTCCGGATCAACTTCACGAGTTAGAGAATAGTTCGTCTGTGGTAAACAAAAGGATTTTATCTTTAAAAAAACAACCTAGAAAACTATTAGCCACGATTCTTATTAGCAATAATTTTGTCAATATCGCAATAGTATTGGTGTCTGATTTTATCCTTTCCAAAACACTTAATCACGATATTTTAATCAAATGGGCTGAAGCTATTCATAAATGGTATATATTTAATTCCTTTGGTGTAGAAACCATTTCCAAAGCGATAAATTTTGGTATTGCCGTAGTTGGAGTTACTACCATACTGGTATTACTTGGTGAGATTATGCCAAAAATCTATGCCAATGTAAATAATCTCAAACTCGCTAAGACAATGTCCTCACCATTAAATATACTTATGGCTGTTTTCAGTCCATTTAGCAATATTTTGGTAAAAGGTACAAGTTTATTTGAAGACAAACTCAGCAAAAGCAAAAAACAATCCGCTAATTCGAGCAAAGATGATATTGAAGATGCATTGGATTATACTATGAAACCGGAAGAACAAGAATTCGATTTATTAAAAAGTATATTAAAATTTAGCGAAGTCAGTGTAAAACAGATAATGAAGCCGAGAAATGACGTATTTGCCATAGAAATTGACACAACATATGATCTTGTCTTAACAAAAATCAAAGAATCCGGTTATTCAAGGATACCCATTTACAAAGAGGAATTTGATGATTTGGAAGGCATTCTATACGCAAAAGATTTGATATCCCATCTAGACAAGGACAAATCTTTCAAATGGCAAAGGCTAATCAGAAAAAATATTCATTATATTCCCGAATCAAAAAAAATAAATGATCTTCTAAAAGAATTCCAAAAACTCAAACTACATATGGCGATAGTGGTAGATGAATATGGTGGCAACGCCGGTTTGATTACCATGGAAGATATCATGGAAGAAATACTGGGTGAAATTTTTGATGAGTTTGATGAAGAACAAGAAAATGAATCTGAAAAAATCAGTGACAAAGAGTTTATTTTTGAAGGAAAAACATCTCTAATAGACTTTGTGAAAAATTTCAATGAGGATATTGATATTTTTGATGATATCAAAGGTGATTCGGATTCACTCGCAGGGCTAATACTTGAGGTAGCAGGTGAAATACCTGAAAAAGGATTTGAATTCAAACTTGGAAGATTTAGTTTTATTGTAAATAGCGTCACAGACAGAAGAATTGAAAAAATACTGGTTAAAATAAATGAAAGCGATGAAGAAAGTATATGATTTCTTATTTTTACTTCCCATATTTTTATTGATTTTATCATGCAATAATGAAGAAGATACCGGAATGCCAAAACCGAGAACTTATCCAAGAGTTGATTTTCCCCAAAAAACATATAAAACATTTACTTCCGAGGATTGCAATTTTCAATTTGAATACCCCAGCTATGCAAAAATAGAAAAGGAAACAAAATTCTTGAAAGGAGAAACACCAAATGATTGCTGGTACAATATCATTATACCTCAATTTCACGGACAGATATACCTTACATACTATCCAATCAATAGTCAAAAAGATTTTGACAAATACATAGTCAATTCTTTTGAATTAACGGCAGCTCACGATATTAAAGCTAACAGTAGAAAGGAAATTCGGATCAAAAACAAATTCAACACTTCAGGAATTCTATTCAAAGTAAAAGGCAATGTAGCATCCCAAACTCAGTTTCTTCTTACGGATACAAGCTCCAATTTTATCAGGGGCTCCCTTTATTTCAATAATAAGGTAAACGTTGACTCGATGAGAATAATACAAGATTTTATTGATAAAGATGTCGAACATCTTATCAATACATTCAAATGGATAAATTAAAGTTGTGATTAATCCGGTATAATTACTTAAAACAAAAATGCTTTGGTATCTTTGTGTCATGAATATAAAAAATTATATACCCTCATCAATAACAGCAATAAATTTAGCTTCAGGTTTTGTTGCTATCTTGCTCAACGACCCATTGATAAGCCCTATAATTATTTTAGTTGGTTCTATATTTGATGTATTTGATGGTGCTGCTGCGAGAAAGCTAAATGCGACATCGGCTTTTGGAGCAGAACTTGATTCATTGGCGGATGTAATAACTTTTGGTATAGCACCTGCTTATTTGTACTATCATCATGTATTGTATGCATCACCTGTAATTATTAGCATAATTGCAACAACGATTCTTGCTATATTCGGTGCATTGCGCTTAGCCAAATTCAATATAGATACTGAAACCAAAAGCAATTTTAAAGGAATGCCCATTCCATCGGTAGGTTTGTTTTTTTCATTTTTGGTTTATGAAAGATATGCAAACACAATTTTTGACTATTCCCGGCATCAATATATCTGGTTAAGTCTCCCATTTATATTTGCTTTTCTCATGGTTTCTCCTTTTAATTTCCTTGCAAATAAAAAAGTAAAAAATAAAAAAATTCAATTAATCCAAACAATAGTGATGATTATTATGCTATTGGCATTAGTCCTGTGGATAGTAACCCAAATGCCCTTTATGCCATTAGCCATTGTTATATACATTGTGATATCATTAGTATTTCTTAGAAATTGATATAGTCTTATTTATAAATACTTGTACAGCATTTATACATAAAAAACTTAACTATTATGGATATTGGGCACGTAGGATATTTTAGAAAGTTACTCAAACTACTTGCAAAGTTCAAGAGAACCGAACATACTTTTATGATTGTCATGGCGATTTTAATAGGTATTACCGGTGGTTACGGCGCTATCCTATTCAGGTATATGATAAGATTGTTCGAGTCTCTTTTTTTTGGATCTTGGCATGTAAATATCGCATACATAGAGAGTTTACCATGGTATGTAAAACTTATTGTACCCGCTTTAGGTGGCTTGATTGTAGGGCCTATTATCTATTTCTTTGCCAGAGAAGCAAAAGGGCAGGGTGTGTCCGAAGTTATGGAAGCTATAATCTTAAAAGGAGGAGCAATCAGACCAAGAGTAGTACTTGCCAAGATTATAGCTTCAGCGGTTTCTATCGGCACCGGTGGATCAGTTGGTCGTGAAGGACCGATTGTTCAGATTGGTTCAGCTGCAGGCTCGTCCCTTGGACAAATAATTCGAGTCAGAGGTTCACAATTGAGGACTCTTGTCGCTTGTGGTGCTGCCGCAGGAATTGCAGGAACATTTAATGCTCCTTTAGCAGGATCTATTTTCGCTTTGGAAATCTTGTTGGGGGATTTTGCAATCAGACAATTCAGCCCCATAGTCATTGCTTCAGTCACATCAACCGTTATTTCAAGATATTATCTCGGTAATTATCCGGCTTTTATTGTACCAAAATATGAGTTGGTAAGTATTTATGAATTCATTCCATATACAATTTTGGGAATTCTTGCTGCAATAGTGGCGTTTTCATTTACTAATATTGTTTTTAAATCCGAAGATATTTTTGAATCAATCCCAATACCCGAATGGACAAAACCCGCAATTGGAGGGCTTATTATCGGTGGAATGGGTGTTTTCTTTCCTCATATTTTTGGAGTGGGATATGAAACAATGGACTTGGCTCTTGCCGGTAAGCTCAGTTGGGCATTTTTACTATTGTTGGTATTTTTAAAAATTGCAGCGACTTCTATCACTATCGGATCCGGAGGATCGGGTGGTATTTTCGCCCCATCATTATTTCTTGGAGCAAGTTTGGGCGGTTTTGTAGGTACGGTAACCAATATTGTAGCCCCCGGATTATCTGCAACACCGGGAGCATATGCTTTAGTTGGCATGGGAGCAGTTGCTGCTGCGACAATGCATGCACCTATAACTTCAATATTAATCTTATTTGAATTAACAAATGACTATAGAATAATATTACCTTTAATGCTTGCGATAATATTAGGTGTCGTAATCAAAATGCACTGGAAGAAAGAGTCCATATATGCGATTAAACTATTGAGAAGAGGGATAAAACTAAAAAAAGAATATGAACCGAATGTATTGAGTCAATTAAAAATCGGCGAGATAATGAAAACCGATTTTATTATTGTTAAGACTGATACACCATTCAAAGAATTAGTCAAATTGACAAAAGAAACATTCCATTTGAATTATTTTGTTGTTGACGAAAATGATGCTTTAGTTGGAATCCTGTCTCCCTACAAACTGAGAAAATTGGATGCAGAACAAAATACGGACACAAATCATTTAACAGCTAAAGACCTTATAGTCCAAGACAAAATCTTTTTCACTCCGGAAGACACTCTCGATCTTGTAGGATTAATCCTCAATGATTTAATCTTGGATGAAATACCGATTGTCGAAAATGAAAACACAAAAAAAGTTGTGGGCTATATCTCAAAAACACAGGTAATTTACGCATTCAACAGGGAAATGATCAAGAAAGATATGCTGAGATCCGTGTCGGGGTACATAGGCTCTACTAATAAATTCAAGCAAATACAAATGATGGATGGAGAGATCCTTTGCGAAGTGGAAGTTCCGGGAAAATACGTAAACAAAACCCTTAGTCAAATCGACCTTAGACACAAATACGGTATCGAAGTGATTCTTATCAAGCAACAATACGACGAAAAAACCAAAGAAACAGATAAGGTATTTGTCCCCCACCCTGAATATAAATTCAGCTACGGAGACAGATTATTAATAGTGGGAAGCGAAGAAGAAGTAAATACATTTAATTCTTAATACTAATATTATCCCGTTTTCGTTTACGGTATGATGACAAGAAAATGGCATAAAATATCAGCAAGTTTTATACTTGTAATTTTCCTTTTTCCAATTTTCACAATTGGGATACACAATGCTTTTTTCCATGCTGCCTCTGACAATCACAATTTGGCAAAACATGAAAATAGTATCAAAAATACAGATATTTCTATATGCTATATTCATGATTTCAAGTATTTCTCATTTGAGAATCAAGAATCTCCTAAGGTTTTTAAGTCAAAAGCTATTTGGAGCAATGAGTTTTATCCCTTAGAGATATCTTTTATCAAAGAAAATCTCACATCCTTTTATCTACTGCGAGCCCCACCCAACATTCAAATATATGCTAAGCTCACATAATTCAATGCTTAGCCAAAATAGTATCTGCAAAGGAAACACATAATATTTGAAAATATATTCTTATTATCTCAATTTTAATGATTGCCGGTTTCTTAGCGGATACTAAATATATTTCATTACAGAGCTCGTTAGTTTGGTTCGATTAGGCGTACATTATAAGCTATCATTTAGGTCAAACCTCACAGCGGTTCTATATGCAAAAAGATATAATAAATTAGTATAAAAAACAATCGGGTGCATTTTATTTTTTCGCGTTGCAGGTTGATTCTCTTTCGGTTGCCGAGCTTATCGAGGCAAAGGAATCAGATTTATCTTGTTAGATATATGAAGTATTTCAACAGGAGGCAAAGAAATAGAAAAGCGAAAAAATGAAATACGTCTAAACAATCTCAGGTCTGCATTATCTAAGCATATAACTGACCATGATTGAATAAAAAAATAATAAACATGAAAAAAATAATATTACCCTTACTGATAATCGCAGGATTTGCGACTAAAAATTATTCGCAATTCAAGATAACGGGAACAATTAGTGATTCCAAAACACACAAAACTTTGCCCAATGCTTCTATATTTATCTCCGGATTAAACAAAGGAGTTGTATCGGACTTAAACGGCAATTTTACATTAGAAAACATTCCTAATGGTAATTACGATGTAAAATTCTCGTATATTGGCTACGCAGATATAATAAAACATATATCGGGAAAAGACAATACTATCCAAATGAATATAAGTTTAAATCCTGAATCCCCAATTTGCCTTAATCAAGTAGTCATCACTGCAGGAACATATTCTACTCAAGATGAAACAGCGATAAAAATAGAGACTATTAACAAAAAGGATATCGAAGGCTTTGGAGGGATTTCATTGATAAAAGATTTATCAAGAATACCTGGAATCGATGCGGTTAGCAAAGGAAATGGCATCGCAACTCCCATAATACGCGGACTTTCCACCAGTAATATACTTGTCCTTAATAATGGAGTAAAAATGCAAAATTTTCAATTTTCAGTCAATCATCCATATCTGATAGATGAATTTGGAGTCGAAAGAATCGAAGTAGTAAAAGGTCCGGCATCACTATTATTCGGCTCCAATGCCGTAGGGGGAGCACTTAATATGATAAAAGAAAGCCCCGCACCAAAAGGCACTATCAAAACCGATATAAACTTGAATTACAATTTCAATACCCAAGGCATAGTGACGAATGCCGGTGTGAAATCTACTCCCGGGAATTATTTTTACGGTTTGCGGGCAGGGCTCAAAAGCCATAAAGATTATATTGATGGAAACGGAAAAATAGTTCCAAATTCAAGATTCAATGCAAAAAGTTTTAAGATATTTACCGGTTATAATACTAAAAATTTCGTTTCAAAACTGTTTATTG
>JALVEE010000338.1 GCA_027008645.1 Saprospiraceae bacterium | reverse complement strand
TCTCTTGACTTCTTTCATATCCTTGAGATACATGATATCTTCACTATCACCCATTGGAGTCTTGGAAACATCGGTAATAACCCATGTATTGCCCTCTTTTTTAATTGAACGACTCATATCCATCGGAATTTTTTGACCTTGAACTTCGATTTCCAATCCATAGTTGTAGTTTCCTTCTTTCAAATCATCTGTGAATTTTGGTAAAGTTGAAGCTATTTTAACTTTTGATGGTTTTTTATACACAACTTTCGAAATATCTTGAGTTAATTCTTTCAATCTTTTTGCGACATCCTCCGGCATATCTGCTTGATATCTTGTACCGCAATATTTAGCTAGAAATTTTTCAGAGGCTGCAAACATTGCCATGTTGTTTACCGGTTTATGAAATCCATGACCTTCATCGTCAGCAAGTAGATATTCAACATCAGTTCCCAATTCCCTAAGGGCAACAACTATTTGGTCAGACTCTGCCTGTTTTACCCTTGGATCGTTTGCACCTTGAACAATCATCAAAGGGGATTTGATTTGATCAGCGAAGAAAAGCGGACTTTCTTTTTTCAAAATAGCTTTTCCTTCTTCCGTATTGGGATCTCCCATTCTTTTGTACATTGTTTTTCTGAATGATTCCCAATATGGAGGAATAGATTCCAATAATGTGAAAAGATTACTTGGTCCGACTATATCAACTCCACAAGCATAAACATCCGGTGTGAAAGTCACTCCGGCTAAAGTCGCATATCCGCCATAGCTACCTCCCATAATCGCTACTTTATTTTCATCAACCATTTTAAGATTTACCAAATGCTTAACTCCCCAGGTAACGTCGTCTTGCATTTTTGCACCCCATTCCTTATTTCCGGCATCCAAAAACTTTTTACCGTATCCCGTGCTACCTCTAAAATTGGGTTGAAGCACAGCAAAGCCTCTATTCGCCAGAAACTGCGCATATGAATTATAACCCCAATAATCTCTTGCCCACGGACCTCCATGAACAAACATAATCAAAGGAGCTTTACCTTTTGTCTTATATTTCGGCATTGTAAGATAAGCAGGAATTTCCATTCCGTCACTACTTTTATAAGTGATTGGAGTCATCTCGCATAAAAATTCTTCATATTTTTTAAGCTTTGGTCTTGGGGTATATTGATATATCAATTTTTTTGATTCCATATCAAAGAAATAAGTCTCACTTACATATTTATCGCCATAAGTAGAAACTAAAAATTTCTTTTCGTCTTTGGTATTGCTACCCATTGATACTTCTCTGCCGGGAAATTTAGATTTCAAAAATTCATAAGCTTCTTCCCACTTTTTGTTTTTCCAGTATCTTCTGGACTTTGCGTCTGTATATTTTGTCAAAATCATTTCCTTGGTCACATCACTAAAGAAAACTCCACCAAAATCAACTTTATTCTCGGGATCTTTTTCTACTAATTCAGTCTTTAAGGTACTAAGATTCATTTTGTATAAAGCTGTAAGATTCGCATCATCGCCTTTATTCGATACCAAATATATCTGAGAATTATCTTTTGTCCAACCTGCCACATAAGCAGTTTCCAATATATCGGTTTCATAAATAGGTGTAAACGTATTATCATCATTGACTTTTAGTATCTGGGAATTTCCATTATCAAGTGTCTTATTTGCCAATCTCAATTTTTCATCCCAATCAAAATCCCAGCCATTGATTTTTTCAGTATTTTTAAACATCAATGTCAATTTTCCGGTACTAATTTCCAATTTATAAAGGTCGTGATATGCCGGATCTCTATCATTTAGTCCCACCATCAATATATCAGGATTCTTTTTACTCACCTGGTAAATCATCGCTCTAACCTTGTCATTTGGAGTTAAATCTCTTGATATAGGGAGTCCATCTCCCGTTACCTTATCTGTTGGATTTACAGCAAAGACGTGATAGTTTTCATCGCCTTTATTATCTTTTACATACAATATATATTTGGAATCATAAGTCCAAAAATATCCGCCGATTGGACGTTCATTATTTGTAAGTGGTTTGGCTTTGGCAAAAGGTTCATCAAACTTCTTAACCCATATATTCATGATACCATTGTATTCTTTCATAAATGATATCCATTTTCCATCCGGGCTCAATTTTCCTCCTGAAATTTCAGGATTGCCAAAAAATATCTCTCTGTCTATTAATGGAATGTTTTGTTTTTGTCCTGTCATCTGTGTAGCTATTATCGAAAATAATACTAAAAATAATTTAATTGTTTTCATGTGTTAAAAGGTTTAATTTTGATAAGTTGTTTATAATAATCGCTTATTTTTTTACAAATATATATAAATATCCATATTCGGATTAAAAAACTATATGAACGTATTGTTTTAGTAGATAAATACATCAACAACTAGTGCGCCAGGAATTAAATAATTATTTATTGAAGTTTCGCACTTTGATAACTTGTTGACAATGAATAATATTGCAAAGTTGAGGCAAAGATGATAAGTTGAATAAATCTGTGAAAATCAGTTCAATCAGTGTCATCCGTGTTCTATTTTTAAACTGTTGTGGATATTGATAAATTGCAGATAATTAAACATTTACCGGTTGTGTTTTGTTTTTATTTCTTTGAATGTCAATTATTTAACGAATGTGCGAAACTTAAGTTATTTATACTTCGTGGAAGAAGCTTGTATACAAAACAACTACTATTCATGGATTCCCGCAAAGTAGCGCGGAGGTCACGCAAAGTCACGCCAAGGCGAACTTATTTATTTTTATGTCTTGGCGATACTTAGCGAAACCTTAGCGTCCACAGCGGGAAAATTAATAAAATAGCAACGGATATTCACGAGAACTTCGCCTTTGTCTAAATAAAACTACTGCGTCTAGTATGCACTTTTATTTCTTGCACAGCACTCCGGGTTAATTTATATTCCTAATAAATACAATACTAGTGCTCTGCGCAGAAAATAACTATACATATATACTCGTTCTTTTTTATTTATACTTCGTTGAAGAAGCTTGTAAACAAGCACTATCTGGGGATTCCCGCAAAGTAGCGCAGAGGTAGCGCAAAGGTGCGCCAAGACAGAATTATTTTTTATGTCTTGGCGATACATAGCGAAACCTTAGCGTCCATTGCGGGAAAATTAATAAAATGACAACGGATATTCACGAGAACTTCGCCTTTGTCTAAATAAAACTACTGCGTCTAGTATGCACTTTTATTTCTTGCACAGCACTCCGGGTTAATTTATATTCCTAATAAATACAATACTAGTTTTTATATTATTCACTAGGTTTAAATAATTATAGTACTAATTTTGTAAAAAAATAGCATTATGTCAGAAAAGAAGCTTTCAAAATATAGATTAAGAAAAGAAGCATTAGAATATCATTCATCCGGAAGAAAGGGTAAAATCGAAGTTGTGTCAACAAAGCCGTTTTCCAGCCAAAAAGATTTATCTCTCGCTTATACACCCGGAGTAGCAATACCTTGTTTGGAAATTGAAAAAGATCCTCATGCTGCTACTGAATATACAGCTAAGGGAAATTTGGTTGGGGTTATAACCAATGGTTCTGCTGTTCTTGGTCTTGGTAATATCGGAGCCTTAGCCGGCAAACCTGTAATGGAAGGCAAAGGTATATTATTTAAAAAGTTTGCTGATATTGATGTTTTTGATATAGAATTGAATATATCAGACCCGAAAGAGTTTGTTGAAGTAGTCAAAACTATGGAACCTACTTTTGGTGGTATAAATCTGGAAGATATCAAGGCTCCGGAGTGTTTTTATATCGAAGAAGAATTGAAGAAGAGTATGAATATCCCGGTATTTCACGATGATCAACACGGTACGGCTATCATATCCTCTGCCGGATTACTAAATGGATTGGAATTAGCCGGAAAAAAAATCGAGGATATAAAAATTGTTATAATCGGAGCAGGAGCTGCGGGATTGTCAAGTGCCAGACTATATTTGGATTTAGGTGCCAATCCGGAAAATTTGTTTATGGTAGATAGCAAAGGAGTTTTGAGAATAGGAAGGGGAGATGAAGATAAGAATAAATATAAAAAACCGTTTTTCCGTAAAACAGATGCGAAGACTTTGGATGATATAATAGAGGGTGCAGATGTTTTTGCAGGATTTTCTGCCAAGGGAGTATTGAAGAAAAGTATGGTCAAGAAAATGGCTCCTCATCCATTGATTTTTGCTATGGCAAACCCCGATCCGGAAATTAGCTACGAAGATGCCAAAGAAGCAAGACCTGATGCGATTATAGCAACAGGAAGAAGCGATTATCCCAATCAAATAAATAATGTATTGGGATTTCCTTATATTTTTAGAGGGGCATTGGACGTAGAGGCTACTACTATAAACAATGAAATGAAACTTGCTGCAGTTTATTCATTGGCAGAGTTGGCCAAATCGGAAGTTCCGGAAGAAGTTAAGAAAAAATATGATAATGAGCCATTAGAGTTCGGTACTGAATATATAATCCCAAAACCATTTGATCCTCGAGTATTGTATTTTACTGCAACTGCCGTAGCCGAAGCAGCGATAAAAACAGGGGTTGCTAAAAAACAAATAGATATTGAGAAGTATAGAGAAAAGTTAAGGGGAAAAATCGATTGGACCAGGAATATGATGAGAAACATCTATTCGAAAGCTAAGAAAAATAAGAAGCGAATTGTATTTCCTGAAGGCGAAAATCAAAAGATAATTTGGGCAGCATCAGAATTAGCAATTGATGGAATTGCGACACCTATTTTATTGGTTAAAGATAAAGAAAAGACAATTGAACTATTCAAAGAAACACATCATTCCTGTAAAGGAATCGAATTTATAGAATATAAAAATTCCGGACATTATAATTATTTTGTTGAGGAATACTACAAATTGAGACAAAGAAAGGGTATTACCAAAAGAAAAGCAATAAGAGATATGCAAGACCGGTATTTCTTTGCCCCAATGATGGTTAAAATGGGATTAGCCGATACAATAGTTGGTGGAGTTGAGGCTTCTTATCCTTTTGTTTTAAGACCGGCATTGAAGATTATCGGTCCTGAACCGGGTAAATCTCAAGTGGTATCCGGATTGCATTGGATAAAATACAAAAATAAAGACATATTTATTACCGATACTGCGGTTAACACCAATCCAAATAGAGAAGAGTTGGTAGATATAGTTTCCAATGGTATTGAAGCTTTGACAAGATTTGGTTTTGTACCTAGAGTTGCAATGTTATCCTATTCAAATTTTGGATCAGTTGTAACTCCTTGCGTGAATAAATTGGAAAACGTAATCAACGATGTAAAGAATATTTATCCTAATATTGAAATTGAGGGACCAATGCATGCAGATTTAGCTTTAGATTTCGAAAGACTAAAAGAGTTTTATTCTTTTGCAAATCTTTCAAAAGCACCAAATCTGCTTGTTTGTCCTGATTTGAATTCGGCAAATATAAGTATGTTGCTCTTATCCAAATTGAGCAAAGCTAATATCATCGGTCCTATTATGGAAGGCTTCGATAAGCCTGTTCAGCTTGTAAACAGGACAAGTAGCGTTAGAAATATAATTAATCTGGCAGCTATTTCCTCAGTAGATTCAAAATAGGAATATAGAAAGAAATAAGCTGCTTTTCCGGGTTTTATTGAGTGCAGTTATCATAATTATTTGCTGAATATACAGTTATCTATATAGTGTCACTAAAA
Organism: Saprospiraceae bacterium; assembly: GCA_027008645.1. Lineage (GTDB taxonomy): Bacteria > Bacteroidota > Bacteroidia > Chitinophagales > Saprospiraceae > JADJGA01. Next base: position 14,910 of record JALVEE010000338.1, on the reverse strand, counting down.
AATCCATCAGATTAGGTACTATAAAAATATTTCACTCGAAAATACCTAAACCCTGAATGGTTTGAGTATATTTGTATAGTAATACCAAAAGAACAATGAAAAAAGTCCTTATCATTACTTATTATTGGCCACCAAGTGGAGGTGCAGGAGTTCAGAGATGGGTGAAATTTGCAAAATACCTTAGAGATTTTGGATGGGAGCCAATAGTATATATTCCTGAAAATCCCCATTATCCTATTTTAGATAAAAGTTTTGAAAAAGATTTGCCGGAAAATTTACATGTTATTAAGCATCCTATCTGGGAACCATATTCATTCTATAAAAAATTTATGGGAATGAAAAAAGAGGAAAAGGTTCAACATGGATTTATTCAGGAAAAAAAACAAAATTCTTTTAAACAGAACATAAGTGTTTGGATCAGGAGTAATTTTTTTATTCCGGATGCAAGAAAATTTTGGATTAAACCCTCCATAAAATATCTTACCGGATATTTTAAAAATATAGAGAAGCCGGATGTAATTATATCCACCGGACCTCCACATTCTATGCATTTAATTGCAATGGGATTGAAAAAATCATTAAATATTCCTTGGGTTGCGGATTTCAGAGATCCTTGGACAGGTATTGATTTTTATGACCAATTGAAATTGACCACATGGGCAGATAGGAAGCATAAAAGACTTGAAAGAATGGTTCTTTCAACAGCGGATGCAGTAATATCAATCGGATGGACTATGGCAAAAGAACTTGAGGATTTGGGTTCAAAGAAAGTTGAAGTAATTACAAATGGATTTGATGAAGATGATTTTAAAACCAATCATACTGTTACTTCAAAACATGAGTTCATTTTATCACATATAGGATCATTGAATAAAGATAGAAACCCTGAAATTTTGTGGCAGTCATTGAAAGAATTAATAAACGAAAATGAAGAATTCAGATCTAAATTAAAAATCAGATTAGTTGGAAAAGTTGATCATATTGTTAATGAAAGTATTAAAAAATATCATCTTGAAGATTTTATAATCAAAATTGACTATTTGCCTCATGATAAACTTGGAAGTATCTTCCAATCTTCAGAGATATTATTACTTTTATTAAATGATACCCCGAATATTGAGGGCATAGTAACAGGGAAGATATTTGAATATCTTGCAGCAAATAGGAGTATATTGTGTATCGGTAGTAGTACAGGAGATGCAGCAAAAATAATAAACATAACAAAATCAGGAAAAGCGGTTGATTTCAATGACAAAAAAGGAATTAGTTCGTTTTTATTAGAAAGATTTTCGGAATTTCAAAATGGGAACAAATTAAAAAATAATAATCAAAACATAGATACCTTTTCCAGAAAGAGACTAACTGAAAATTTGTGTAGAATTCTGGATGATGTGACTAACTAAAATATATTGAAATACCTGTACTAAATACTACGATTATGAAAAAAATCAATACACTAAAAATTTTATTATTGTTATTCTTAATCACATCGGTTTTACATTTAAAAGCACAAAATACTGTCTTGAATTGTGGGTCTGATGAATTGCATAGTCAACTTTTGAATAAAAACCCTGAGTACAAAGCTAAATATCAAAAATATGAAAAAGAAATTTTAAGATATCAAGAAAGGGATTTATCAGAAAGAGAAAATCCTTCTTATGTTCTTCCTGTCGTAGTGCATATTATTCATAATGGAGGAGCGGAAAATATATCAGATACTGAAGTTCAAACCGGTATTGACAATCTAAATGAAGCATATGCCAATACAGGATATTATGACCCAAGCACTGGAGTTAATACAGGCATCCAATTTTGCCTGGCTCAAAGGACACCTAATGGAAATGCAACAACCGGAATCACAAGAACTAAGTCTTCCTTGACCAATTTAAATGCAAATTCTCAGGATCTTGCATTGAAAAATTTGGAAAGGTGGGATCCCAAACACTATATCAATATTTGGTTGGTAAAGAGTATTTGTAGGGGTTCTAATTGTAGCGTTATAGGTTATGCATATCTGCCTCCTGCTCATGGAACCAAAAGAGACGGTTTGGTGGTTGAAGCTGGATATTTCGCAAGAACTAAATCATCATCAGCTGTGCAAATACATGAAATGGGCCATTACCTGGGATTATTTCACACTTTTCAGGGTGGTTGCAAAAATGATAATTGTCTGACTGATGGAGATAAAGTTTGCGATACACCTCCTGACAATAGTACATTTCGTGTAAAATGCGGAGAAGATTTTAATAGTTGTTCCACAGATGTAAATTCAGGATTTGCGACCGACCAAAATGATATGTACTGGAATTATATGGATTACGGGGATTTAAATTGTTATTCGGCATTTACCGAAGGACAAAGAAAGAGGATGGTATTTACTATCCAAGAGATTAGAAAAAGTTTATTGGATTCCAAGGCTTGTTTATCACCATGTTCTTCAGATTTAATTGCTAATTTTACTTCTTTGAGGGATACCATTTTGGTAGGCGAAATAACTAACTTCAATAATCAGAGTTCTGCAAATGCCAGTATTTTTTCATGGGAAATTAATAGCAAAACCGTCTCATCAGATAAGGATTTAACTTATCAATTTAAAGAGACAGGTACTTTTACAGTTACATTAAAAGCATATAATAGTGATAAATCGTGCTATGATTTTATCAATAAAACCATTGTGGTTATTTGTGGAGCAGAAGCCGGTATTGATGTCGATAAAACATCCGTTTTATCAGGAGAAACAGTAAGTTTCAAATCAAAAGCTAACGGATCATATTCATATAGTTGGTACATTGGAAATACATTGATAGGCACGGGTCAGCAAATTGACCATATTTTTTATGATGAGGGGGTATATACCATAGAATTGATTGTTTCTTCCGGTCAATGGGGCTGTTCGGATACAGCTAAGGTAGATATTATTGTCACATGTCCTGTGGAGTCGGATTTTTCTACAAGTTCATTTTTTCCGCATAAAGATTCATTGGTGATTTTTACCAATAATAGTATAAATGCGACTAACTATGTATGGGAAATAAATGGAGTCAAACTATCCACCGGAAAAAACTTTAGTTATGTTTTTACCGATGCCGGAGAATATACTGTTTGTCTAATAGCAAAAAATGGAGATTGCGAGAAAAAATATTGCAAACAGATATTTGTTTTGGATGAAAATACAAATGATTGCGAAGATGTATATCTAAAAAGGATTGGAGATCCGGAAGTAGATGAGACATGTAATGATTTTATTTTTTTAAAAAATGGCGACATCCTTATTTTGGGTGGTTATAATAACCAATCATTATTGCTAACTCTCGACAAAAGATTAAAAATAAAATATTCAATAGGTTTAGATTTTCTTTCAGATAATGAATATATTTATACATCTTTTCTTGATAAAGAAGGCTATATCATCATTTCCGGAATGGAATATATAAAATCAAATGGAAGGGGGCTATATATTTTGAAATATGATATTTCTAGTAAATCGATTATATGGAAAAAAAAGATTAAATATAATTCAAGAAATTTTCCCACAATAAGGACAATAAGTCAACTTCCAAATGGCAATTATTTATTAGGAGGGCAAACTTATGTGAATGGTTGTGACGCAATAGTTTTGGAAGTTAATAAAAATAATGGCGATATTATTTGGCAAAATATCTATAACACTGGATCTTGTGAAGTCTTCAGAGATTTAATCTACAAAGATGAAAAAATTTACGGAATAGGAAGATTTGCTATTCATAGTTCTGCCGAAACTAAATTCAGAAATGTATTGATGAAAATGAATAATAGGGGAGAAAAAATCTGGAGTAAAAACTACTTGGTTTCCAAATCAGATAATGCAAGGTTGTATGGTTTTGATTTATTATATGATAATGGCTTAGTATTTATTACTGTAGGAGATGAAAATGGAGCTAATTTGGAAAATAGCAAAATCCAAGTAATAAAAACAGACTTAGATGGTAATGTTAAATTTGAAAAAGGTTTTTATGTTAAAAATAGCAAATATAATAGAGCTATCAATATATTAAATTTGCCTGATGGCTATATGGTCAGTGGAAATTATAAGTATCTTGATGATAATAGGAAATTACTATTGTTTAAAATAAATAAAAAAGGAGAATTAATTTGGAGTAAATCTTACAAAGTTGGTAACTCTTGTGGAGATTCAAAAGTAAAATATAAAAATGGAATTTTGTATTACATTGGAACTTCTATTGACAATGATGATAAAGATATATTTATATTAAAACTAGATATTAATGGTAAACCAATAGCGGATTGCGATATTGAAAATAAGGACGTTGATATGATTTTAACTGACTTTGGTGTCTTTAAAGAAAATATCAGTGTAAATTATGTTACTCATACTATGCCATACACAAATCTTGACCTCAAATCATTCACTCCTGATTTAATAGAAGAAGATATCTGTAAAAAAGATTGTTTTGATACTTGCTCAATAGCTCCTGACGCTTCATTGGTAATACTTGATTCACAATGCAAACAAGACTCATTTATACTAAATTTTGAAATTTGTAATTTAGGAGAACATACTATTCCAATTAATACTCCGGTATCAATTTATACTAAAAATCCATTAACACAAAATTCAAATTTAATAGCTCAGTTTTATATCCCGGATAGTATTCCAAAAAATAATTGTAAGCAATATTCTTACACAATTAAATCTCCGGGAGATATTACTATTTACGCTTTTGTTAATGACAACGGAAATTCCACGACTCCATTTACTCCGGATATAGATTTACCCAATACAGGAATTTTAGAATGCAATTGGGATAATAATCTGGGATTTTTAAGCCTTAGAGAATCCAAGACCAAGAAATTGGATTTAGGAAATGATACAACAATGTGCATCTCCGGAATAGTCAATCTAAATGCAGGTTCAGGGTTTGAATCATATAAATGGAATGACGGAAGCACAGATTCTATTTTCACAGCTTGGAATCCGGGAAAGTATTGGGTTGAAGTAATAGATCGTTGCGGCAATATACAATCAGATACCATAAATATTATAATAGATAAGGAAACTATTATAGACCTTGGGGAAGATTTAAATATATGTCTGGGAGACGAAATATCATTCAATCTACAAGGTTTTGATAGTATTTCATGGAGTATCAATGGAGAAATAATTAATTGTCTAAATGAATGTGAAATCAATTTGAAACCGGATTCCAATACTACAGTTTTTGTCACTGCTAATGATGATAATGGGTGCTATTCTACAGACACGGTAAATATTACAGTAGATATATCAACTGTTATAGACCTTGGAGAAGATTTAAATATATGCCCAGAAGAAGAAATATCATTTAATCTACAAGGTTTTGATAGTATTTCATGGAATATCAATGGAGAAATAATTAATTGTCTAAATGAATGTGAAATCAATTTGAAACCGGATTCCAATACCACTGTTTTTGTCATTGCAAATGATGTAAATGGGTGCTATTCTACAGACACGGTAAATATTGAAGTCTATGACAATTCAGATATTTTGGACTTAGGCAATGATACAACAATGTGCGTAACAGGAATAATAAACCTAAATGCGGGTTCAGGGTTTGAATCGTATAGGTGGAATGACGGAAGCACAGATTCTATTTTCACAGTTTGGAATCCGGGAAAGTATTGGGTTGAAGTAATAGATCGTTGCGGCAATATACAGTTTGATTCTATAGAGATCAGAATAGATTCTTCAACGATTATTGATTTAGGGGATGATATTTCTATTTGCTTGGGAGAATCCGTAGAATTTGACATGAATGGTTTTCATAACTATCAATGGACACCTAAAGAAATTTTTGATTGCAACGATTGCGGTAAAGTATCGATTAAACCCAAAGAAGATGTTGAAATTATAGTCACTGCAAATGATAAAAAAGGTTGCTATACAAGTGACACAATCAAAATTTTTGTTTATGATGAAAAACATATTAGATTGCCAAATGATACAACAATAAATCTCGGTGATAAAATACTAATAATTCCTGAATTTGTTGATAATGAATCATACTCTTATAATTGGTCTCCGGATGAAGGCTTATCGTGTTTTGACTGCTATTCACCGGTAGCCTTCCCACTAAAAACCACAAAATATACACTTGAGCTAACTGATGAAAATGGTTGTACATTTTCTGATGAAATAGAAATTAGGATTAAGAAAAATATAATTATAGATATTCCAAACGTATTCACACCAAATGGAGATGGGAAAAATGATATCTTCTACATAAAAGGCACATCAAAAGGAATTAAAGAAGTGAATACATTTAAAGTATTTGATAGATGGGGCGAATTGGTTTATGAAGATAGTCACTTCTTTATAAACGATCCGGTAAACGGTTGGGATGGAAGATTCAAAGGGCAAAGAGTTAATCCGGGAGTCTATGTATATCTGGTGATAGTAGAATTGATCGATAATAGTCAGGTCAAATATAGTGGGGATATTACAGTTATAAGATAAGAAATCAGTTATATTTTTTATATTTGTGTTTTAAAGATATGAAAAATATGAATAAAACAAGAGATTTAAGATATAAAAATACTATTCGTTTTTTGAAACAAGTTCTTCCTTCGCCTGCAACAATTCTGGATTTAGGAACAAAAAATCCACTTAGTGCTCTAATAGAGAAAAATGGATATACTGTTTATAACACAAAAGGTGAGGATTTAGATGAGAATCCAAGTGTAGTAAATGAGTATGGTGTCGATGCCGTTACTTCTTTTGAGGTATTTGAACATTTATTAAATCCATACCAAGTTTTAAAGACAATTGATGCTCCCAAACTTATTGCAAGCGTTCCCCTTAATTTATGGTTTTCCAAAGCATATAGAAGTCGTACAGACGAATGGGACAGGCATTATCACGAATTTGAAGATTGGCAGTTTGATTGGTTGCTTGAAAAAACAGGATGGAAAATAATCAAAAAAGAAAAATGGATGGGACCAACGCAGAAAATTGGATTCAGACCTTTGTTACGAAAATTTACACCTAGATTTTATATAGTGTATGCAGAAAGATAAATTAAAAATAGGGATGATTGTTGATTCATATTATCCTAAGGATATCCGTGTTAGAAAAGAAGCAGAAAGTTTAGCAAAAGATTTTGATGTCTTTGTTCTGTGTGTTAAAAATAGTAATGAACCTATTTATGAAACTATAAACAATGTTAAAGTATTTAGGTTGGTTGAATATAAGAGTTTTAATCATAAAGCTTTTTATGATATTATTACATCAATTAATTTTATTCATCCTATTTTCAAAAAGAAATTGTCGGAGTTTTATTCAAAGACAAATGTTGATGTGTTGCATGTTCACGATTTACCATTAGCTAAAATAGTTTATCAATTTTCAAAAAAAAGAGGATTAAAATCAGTTTTGGATTTACACGAGAACTATCCTGAAGCTTTAAAAACATGGTTTATCTGGAGAAAAAATAAACTTGTCCGTTTAAAAAATAAGGTATTTTTCAATTTTATGCATTGGCATAAATATGAAAAAAAAATGATAAATAAATTTGATTACATCATTGCTGTTGTTGAAGAAATGAAAGAAAGGATTATTAACAAACATAAAATAGACCCTCAAAAAATTATTGTTGTAACCAATTCTGAAAAAAAAGACTTTTCGAATAATTTTTTAAAAACAGATGATAATATAATCAACAATTACAGTGATAGTTTTACTATATCTTATGTTGGAGGTTTCGGGCCTCATCGTGGATTGCAAACTGCAATTGAAGCTATTCCTAAAATACAAAAAACTATTCCAAATGTAAAATTACTATTAGTTGGACCTGCAAATAATGATGTTAAAAATCACTTGAAGCATTTAATTCTTAAAAATGATATAGAAAATTATGTGGAACTAATACCAAGTCAAACATTTGAATCTGTTGCTGGAATTATGAAATCATCAAACATTAACATAATTCCTCATATCAGTAACGAGCATACAGAAAGTACAATTCCCCACAAATTATTTCAGATATTACTTTCAGGAAGCCCTATATTGGTTTCAGATTGTGCTCCATTAAAAAGAATCATAGGAGATAATGATATAGGCCTTGTTTTCAAAGCAGGTGATAGTACTGATTTTGCAAATAAAATAATTCAGATTTATTCAAACTATAGTTTATTTTGCAACAAAGCTGAAAAAGGAAAACAATTTATACTTAACGGCGATCTAAATTGGGAAGAAACAGAAAAAATACTCTTAAACTTTTATCAAAATATTTACTTGAAAATCTACTAATAATGCATAATCTAAATTATTCTTATAAATATAAAACCCTAACCTGAACAAGATACTAAATATATAAACTCAAAATGATTAGACATAAAACCAATATTAATCTACAATGACATATAAATATTCAATTCGTACAACATACAAATAAAGAAGGTTAATACAATATCATTCAAACATCAAAATTTTTCTAGTATCTAAAATAATATTTTTTTCATCCAAAAATTGAACAAAGTACAGCCCTTGAGCACCAAAAGCACTCATATCAATTTTAATATTTGTTTTGTTTGTTTTTATTTCTTTTAGAACGACAGAATGTATATCTAGCACCCTGATTTTTACATTATTATTTTTTGCCATATATATGTTTACTATGCCTTTAGTAGGATTTGGATAAAGCTGTATCAAACTATTTTTAGTTTCAAATTCAGCAGTTGATGTTGTGAATTCCAAATTGGTTACTATAATAGAATCACAACCATGAATAGTTTGTAAAGTGTCTATCCCTCTAGGATTATCCTCATTATAAACTCTGTCGCCTACAGTAACTGAGTAACCATCTCCCTTTGTACCTGTATAATTAATACTATCAATATATGTTTCATAATATATTAAATCTATATTAATAATCGAATCGCATCCATTGAAACTTTGCAATGTATCACTACCATTTGGATTATTTTCATCATAAACCTTATCTCCAACCTTAACAGAAGAACCATCTCCTTTGCAACCATTGAATGTAATCAAAGTAATAGGTCTATCTTTAAAAAATAATTCAATTGTGACAGTAGAATCACAGCCATTTGTATTCTCTAATATTTCCGTACCGGTAGGATTATTTTCGTTATACACAGTACCATTTACCTCTACTTCATACCCATCTCCCTCACAGCCTATATATGTCTCCTCGCCTGTTGTTGGCGGATTATAGACCAAATTGATATTAACAATCGAATCACAACCTCCGGTACTTACCATTGTTTCAGTTCCGGTAGGATTCGCCTCATTGTAAGTATTTCCATTGACCACAACCTCATAGCCATCTCCTTGACAACCGGAATAAGTTTCTTCTGTACTTATTACATCGTTAAATGATAAGTTGATAGTCACTGTAGAATCACAGCCATTTGCATTCTCCAGTACTTCCACTCCTTCAGGGTTTTCTTCGTTATATACTGTACCATTTACTTCTATTTCATACCCATCTCCCTCACAGCCATTGTGAGTTTCCTCCCCTGTTGTAGTATCATAATAGACAAGATTTATAGTTACTGTAGAATCACAATAATTTGTATTTTCTAATACTTCCGTACCGGTAGGATTCTCTTCGTTATATACTGTACCATTTACTTCTACTTCATAGCCGTCTCCCTTACAGCCTTCATAGTATTCTTCTCCATAGGTAGTCTCATAAAATACTAACTCTACTACAACGATAGAATCACAGCCATTTGCATTCTCCAATACTTCCTCTCCAATAGGATTTTCTTCGTTATATTCTGTACCATTTACTTCTACCTCATAGCCATCTCCTTCGCAGCCTTCATAGTATTCTTCTCCATAGGTATTTTCATAAAATATTAGCTCTACTACAACGATAGAATCACAGCCATTTGCATTCTCAAGCACTTCCTCACCAGTAGGATTTTCTTCGTTATATTCTGTACCATTTACCTCTACCTCATAGCCATCTCCCTCACAACCTTCATAGTATTCCTCTCCGTATGTATTTTCATAAAATATTAGCTCTATTTCAACGATAGAATCACAGCCATTTGCATTCTCTAATACTTCCGTACCTTCCGGATTATATTCATCATATACAGTACCATTTACTTCTACTTCATAATCATCTCCCTCACATCCTTCATAGTATTCTTCCCCATAGGTAGTCTCATAATAATTAAGATTAATTGTAACTGTGGAATCACATCCATTGACATCTTCCAAGACCTCCGTTCCTGTTGGATTTGACTCATCATAAACCGTCCCGTTTACTTCTACTGAATAACCGTCTCCTTCACATCCTTCATAATTTTCTTCTCCAAAAGTAGGAGGATTGAATACCAAATTAATTGTTACTGTTGAATCGCAACCATTGGAATTTTCCAATACCTCTGTACCGGTAGGATTTGACTCATTGTAGGTATTTCCATTCACTTCTACTTCATACCCATCTCCCTCACACCCGTTATAATTTTCTTCTCCTGTTGTATTTTCATGAAAAACCAGATTAATGGTCACCGTAGAATCACAGCCATTAGAATTTTCAAGAACTTCTGTTCCAGTTGGATTTGATTCATTATAGATTGTTCCATTCACAACAACTTCATAACCGTCACCCTGACATCCTTCGTAATTTTCTTCCCCTGTTGTATTTTCATAAAAAACCAGATTGATAGTAACTGTGGAATCACAACCGTTAACATCTTCCAGTACTTCTGTTCCTGTTGGGTTTGATTCATCGTAAACCGTTCCGTTTACTTCTACTGAGTATCCGTCACCCTCACAGCCCTCATAATTCTCTTCACCAAAAGTAGGGGGATTAAAGACTAAATTTATCGTAACTGTGGAATCACAACCGTTAATATCTTGCAAAACCTCCGTACCCGTAGGATTAGATTCATTATAAGTATTCCCATTAACCTCAACTTCATAGCCATCTCCCTCACATCCATTATAGTTTTCTTCTCCTGAAGTAGGAGGATTATAAACCAATTCAATTGTCACTATTGAATCACAACCCTGGGAATTTACCAAAGTTTCTGTCCCACTGGGATTGGCTTCATCGTAAATATTTCCATTAACTTCAACTTCGTAACCATCTCCCTCGCAACCATTATAATTTTCTTCCCCATAGGTATTTGGGCAACCGTCATCCTTGATACAAACATTATCAATAAATCCTGTAAGTTCCCGTCTATAGTATCCTCCACATTGATTTCCGTGTTGAATATAATACAAATCATTTAATTGCGGAATATCAAGAGATACCGGACCATCACCGATTGGATTTGTATAATTTTCATCGGAATATATATTTAGATATAAAGTCTGACTGTTACATTCTTTTATTAATTCAACATAAATTATTTCTCCTAGTGTATTATAAATTAATTCTTCTGAATTTATCTTTGTTGTATTATCCTTTATAGATATCCTGAAAGACAAATTACCATCAGGTGGATTTTTTGCACGATAGCTAATACTAATCGCATCTTGAGTTCCGGTTGGAAAACCGGTACAATTAACATCAGGACAATCATAAAATGGATTTTGATCAGTTTCTGTTAATGCAAATATCAAGTGACCAGTAAATGGTTCTCCTTGGTATGTCCCAACTTCATCAGGAGTAAACTCCATATGCATTGTCCAACAATCATCAGAAGTATAAGGAGAATCTAATTCTTTGTATATTCTTCTTTGTTCACCATCAGGTGACCCATCAATATATTCTACCTCTCCACTGCTCACTTCAACTAATGTTCCTACTTGAGTCCAGTCTCCAGGAGAAGAAAAATCATCAAAGTAATCGCATTGACTTACTGCACTAAGAGAAAAAAACAATAAAAACGATACAAAAGCAATAAGTGATTTCATAAGCTTAGATTCTAAAGTATTATTAAAAAGTCAAAAGTACAAAATAATTATAAAAAAGCTAAAATACATTAAAATTAGGTGCATTTCATTTTTTCGCTGTTTTACAAGAAGTTTTGTTGATGTGTTCAATATAGCGTACCTACGGCATGCATTTTAGTTGGTATAGTTTTTTTACCCATGTTTTGTGCATAGCGGCACATTGCTGTAGCATGAATTATATTTAGTACCCATTTATATTAAAAAAAGCCCTAAATTCTTCGAATTTAGGGCTTAAAAAGCGGTCCGGACGGGACTCGAACCCGCGACCTCCTGCGTGACAGGCAGGCATTCTAACCAGCTGAACTACCGGACCATTTTATTCCATACAATAACACTTTCGTTATTTAGCGGTCGCAAAGATAATAAATAAATAATTACTAATCCAAAACTTTTTTGTTTTTTTTACAAAAAAGATTTTTATGGTAGTTTTTGGCACTATTATATGAAAAACTCTGTCTTATTGGCATAAAAATATCGATAATGTATAATGGTATGAAAATTGACAGTAATAAATGATAAGAATACCGAATGGTATCGGTATAAGTCGTATAATTATTTCAAAAGTACACCTGATAATATTAAAAAGAGTTCTAATGAAGAAAGACATAATGTTTCAAAATATAATAAGTGAAGTTGATTTATCATCTGTATTAGGGATAACTGATGATGAAATAAATAATATTCAAGATAAAAATATACCTGATGAGTTGCCTATATTGGCTTTAACCAATTCTATTTTGTATCCGGGAATGGTAATACCAATTACAATTGGCAGGAAAAAATCTATTCTTGCGATAGATAGTGCAGAAAAAAATGATGGCTGGATTGCCATTTTAACTCAAGAAGATAAAGATCAAGAAGACCCAAAATCAAAAGATTTGTTTCATACGGGAACCGTAGCCAAAATAGTTAAAAACCTTAAAATGCCGGATGGAACTTATACTGCCATCATTCAAGGAAAGTATAGATTTAAACTAAAAGAATTGACCTCAGTTGAACCGTTTTTGAAAGGTAGAATCGAAATAATACTTGATGAAATTCCCAATAAAGATATTGAATTTGACGCATTGATTTCTTCAATTAAAGAAAAAGCAAGGAAGATTGTTGAAATGTCTCCACAAATACCTAATGAAGCAATAATTATGCTTGAAAATGTAAGAAGTAATATCTTTTTGCTAAATTTTCTTGCCTCAAACCTCAATATTCCTATATCAGAAAAACAACAAATACTTGAAATTAATGACGTAAAAGCACGCGCTCTTAAGATTCTTGAAATGATTAACAACGAGCTGAAAATGCTTGAAGTGAAAGGAAATATAGAATCTCAAGTGAGAAAAGATATAGAAAAAAATCAAAAAGAATATTTTTTAAATCAGCAGCTTCAAAAAATTCAAGAAGAATTGGGTGATAATCCCCAAAAAGAAGAATTTGAAAAACTTGAATCTAAAGCAAAAAAGAAAAAATGGCCAAAATATGTCGAAAATAAATTCCGTAGAGAATTAAATAGACTGAAACGTATGAATTCTCATATGCCGGATTATTCTGTTACATTGAATTATTTGGAATTGCTCTTGGACTTGCCTTGGAATAAGCTTACTAAAGATAATTTTGACCTAAGTAAAGTGAAAAAAATACTCGATGAGGATCACTACGGTCTCGATGATGTGAAAGAAAGAATTTTGGAACATCTCGCAGTATTAAAAATCAAAGGAGATATGAAAGCTCCTATTTTGTGCTTAGTAGGCCCTCCGGGTGTAGGTAAAACTTCACTTGGAAAATCTATTTCCAGAGCTCTTAATCGTAAGTTTATAAGAATGTCATTGGGTGGTTTACACGATGAAAGTGAGATAAGGGGACATAGAAAAACATATATCGGTGCCTTACCCGGTAGAATCATTCAGTCTATAAAAAAAGTGAACACTTCTAATCCGGTGTTTATCCTGGATGAAATCGATAAAGTAGGCAATTCTTTTAGAGGAGATCCGTCTTCTGCTTTACTTGAAGTACTGGATCCCGAGCAAAACACCACATTTCACGATAATTATTTAGAAATTGACTACGATTTGTCAAAAGTGTTGTTTATCGCAACAGCAAATAGCCTAAACAGTATTCAACCAGCACTTTTAGATAGAATGGAGATAATTCATCTTAGCGGTTATTCAACAGAAGAAAAAATTGAAATTGCTAAAAGACACCTTATCCCGCAACAACTTGAAGCACATGGGTTGAAAAAAGAGCAGATTTCATTCAATAAAGCCGGAATACGTGAAATTATTGAAAAATATACCAGAGAATCAGGTGTAAGAAATCTCAACAGGGAAATCGGAAAAGTAATGCGCAACATAGCTAAAAAAGTGGCTATGAACGAAGAATACAAACCAAAACTCGGTGCAAAAGAGATAAAAGAAATTTTAGGAGTCTCAAAATTACCGGGAGAAAAATTGACAAAAATAACAATTCCTGGAGTTGCTATTGGTCTTGCATGGACAAGAGTTGGAGGAGATATATTATTTATTGAAACCAGTCTTAGTAAAGGTAAAGGTAAATTAACCCTTACCGGTAATCTTGGAAATGTGATGAAAGAGTCCGCAATTACAGCATTGAGTTTTATTAAATCGCATAGTGCGGAACTCAATATTCAAGAGGATGAGTTTGATAAAAAAGATATACATATCCATGTTCCTGAAGGAGCAATACCAAAAGATGGTCCTAGTGCCGGTATTACTATGTTGACAGCTATCACTTCAGCTTTTACCAATAGAAAAGTTAAATCTCATTTGGCTATGACAGGAGAAATTACTTTGAGAGGAGAGGTCTTACCTGTGGGAGGAATAAAAGAAAAAGTATTAGCTGCTAAAAGACATGGTATTAAAACGTAAGCGTATGGTGAAGTACAGGTTAATTAATTTGTAGAGTTATTGTTATTAATAGGAAGGAGTTCAAAAAGTTTATTGACTTTGTGATCATTGATTTTATTGAGCACCTCA
>JALVEE010000337.1 GCA_027008645.1 Saprospiraceae bacterium | reverse complement strand
ACTAAAATCAGAGCAATGAAAACCAAAGCGACTTTCCAATTCATTATGTATTCAAGATCTTTGATATTGATATTTGCAGCAAGGAGGATGAATAAAATGGAAATAAGAAGTACAGTCAATGATTCTTTAAAATGAAGAATACTTTTTAGTTGCTCTATTTTAGTGTTTCCTAACACCATTCCCATGACTACAACTGATAATATCCCGGATTCTCCTGCCATAAAATCTGAAGCAACAAAAACCCCCAGTACCAATGCTAAAGTAAAAACATTGATTAGATATTCGGGGATAAGGTTCATTTTCATAAGAAATCTTAAGAAATAAGCAGCAGTAAATCCAACACTCAGTCCGGTAATAACGATTTTAGCAAATGACTGAAAAGCATGCTCTCTGAAAAAATCACCACCGTCTCCCGCTATTACAAACTCAAATACCAAAATAGCTACTAATGCTCCAATAGGATCAACTAAAATTCCCTCCCATTTCAAAATATTGGCAACATTTCGCTTTAAAGGAATATTTCTTAATATTGGCGCGATAACTGTTGGTCCTGTCACAATTATCAATGAACTGAATAATAATGATACAGTCCAGTTTAATCCTACGATATAATGCGCTAATAGACTACCTCCAATAGTAGTAATTACTACTCCGTAAAACAACATTTTTACCAATACGGAACCGATTCCCTTCACTTCACGTATCTTCAATGTCATTCCACCTTCAAATAGTATTATACCTATCGAAAGTGATACAAAAGCAAATAGTAGATCATTTGGAAATAATCCGTGTTTTGTGTTTGGATTGTATATAGGTTCTATCCATTTCAGGTGATCATGGGTAATATATGTTGACAAGGGACCTACCAATAGTCCTATGAGTATTAAAGGCAAAATGGCTGGTGCTTTTGTTTTCCAAGCTAACCATTGAGCGAGAATACCCAATACAATTATAGCTGCTAATTCATACATGGATTTATTCTTTTATGATTTTCAATAAAGACTTTTTACCCTTTTCGAAATACTCCATAAAATAAAATCCCGGGGGTTGGTCATTTATGTTGATGTCACGGGTATTTACCGACATTTTAATCAATTTTCCATTGATGTCATAGATTGAGATGTCATATACTGAATCGTCTGAGAAATTAATTTCTCCTCTTGTTGGGTTTGGATAAATATATGCTTTATCCAAAGATGGGGTTAAAATACCGGAAGGGTCAAATTCTGACAAATAAAAAACATTTTTATTGACATTGACCCATTGATTTATTTTATCATTCCAATTTTGCTTTATTCTTAGTATTAAATTCCCACTTGTATTGTAGTCTCGTGTTGTTTTAGTAGAGTTTATCCAAAAACCTTTGTCAATATCCCATAATTCAGTTAAATATTCTATCTGTTTATCTTCATTGTTGTATTTGTAGAACACTCTTAGTGAATTAATCCATTTATCGTCCTTGTAACTAGTGTATGTCCTTCTTATTCTATTATTTCTTTCATCGTACCGGTCAATAATCTTTCTTTTATTTATCCAAATATTATCAGCCCAACTTTTTACCAAAGTCTCTTTTAAGTTGCCTTTATCATCGTAGGTATATATTTGTTTTTCTTTGTTTTTAAATATGTTTACTCCCAAGGCACTTTGTCTAATCAATTTTGTTATTAGTTGTGATTGATTATTGTACTCATATATATCCATTTGGAACAATTCCCAATCTCCCCGTATCCAAAATTCATGTTTTACAGTATCTTTTCTGTTTTTGTCATCATAGCTGTAAATCAATTTGTTATTATTTTCCCATTTGAGAGTTGTTGTGTCAAGGGTTTTAATGATTTCAGACTTAATCAGGTTGTTATCATCATAACTATATTTGGAATTAAAGCCTCTTGATGCCTTGTTATTTTTATAATCCCAATTTTTGGAAATTGAAGATAGCTCATTTTTGTTTTTATCATATTCTATATAAAAAGTTGTATCACCCCAAATATTTTGCCCATTTAGCCAAGGTCTTTTCAGTCTTGACTTGAGCTGAGTAGTTGTATTAAAATATTTGTTTGAAATAGTATCTTTTAACTTCCATTTTTCCGTTTCAATATTCCAACAGTGATTAATTTCCTCCAAAGATATTCCTTTCTCATTCCTTTTAACAGATTTTCTTCTTGACACTAATTTCCATTCGTCATTGTTGCCTAAATAGTAATAACTGGAATCCAAAACTATATTACCTCCCTGTTGATTAATAAGGAGATTATCATTGTAGTAATCATTTTTAATATCGATTTTTGATTGGGCTTTTACATTAAAACTGAAAATGTAAATACAGCTTAAAAAAATAAAATATTTCATGATAACTTATGAATTTAGGCAGATAAATATAAATGAAAAATAAGTATTCACATGCAAGATAATAAAATATAATCAAAATACAAATAATTTTATATTTAAGGTGTATTTCATTTTTTCGCATTTAATGTTATTTTTTTCTATTTGCATAGACCACCCCACTTATGAAATTAATCCGTTTTACTTCTATCAATGTGCCGTTAGGCACAAAACATGGGTAAAAAAGGCTATTAACCAACTAAAATTCGTGCCGTAGGTACGTAATGTTGCCCACATCAACAAAATTTCTTGTAATAAAGCGAAAAAATGAGATACACCTAATATTTAGAGTTAGGGATAAATGTATTTCATTTTTTATAGTGTGCTTTAGCTTTCTTATAGTTTTACAATCATAGAAATAACGATTTTTTTTAATTTGGATAACTATTAGTAAGTTTTTGATTTTATTTGCAATGTATTAATGTCTTTGATTCAGGTATTTGCAGGTGGATAAGTAAATTGTGACACAAATTATTTCAGGATTTGATATGTTTTCTTGCATACAATATTTATATTGCAAAAAAATTAATAAATATGGGAGATAAAATAATGGAAAAAGATCAACAACAGCTATTAGGGCATCCGGTAGGATTATTCGTGCTGTTTTTTACTGAAATGTGGGAGAGGTTTAGTTATTACGGGATGAGAGCTCTACTTATTTTGTTTTTGATATCCAAAACTGTTGATGGAGGCTGGGAATGGTCAAGAAAAGAGGCGACTACTCTTTTTGGCTGGTATGTGATGTTAGTATATTTATTGCCATTGTTAGGTGGGTGGATTGCCGACAATAAATGGGGGCATGTGAAAACTGTTATTGTTGGAGCGTCAATTATTACTTTGGGGCACGCTTCTATTGCCTTGGCTGACTTGCCAATTGATATAAATCTTGATTTTTTATTTTATTTTGGATTATTGTTTTTGGTCTTAGGAACCGGTTTATTTAAGCCTAATATGTCTTCGATTGTGGGTAAAATGTACGAAAAGAATAGTCCTAAAAAAGATGGAGCATATACCATCTTTTATATGGGGGTTAATTCAGGTGCGTTTATCGGTACATTATTGGTAGGTTGGATAGGTGAAAATTACAGTTGGAGTTTTGGTTTCGGTTTGGCAGGTGTTTTTATGCTTTTTGGACTATTACAATTTGCTTTCGCTAGAAAAATATTTGGAGAATATGTCAATAGACCTCAGCCAAAAGTACATGAATTGTCAGAGGAAGATAGAAAACATATGATTCCATTTACAAAAATGGATAAGCTTAATGCCCTTATTGGAGGATTCTTTGCAGTGTCTTGGATTATTGATGGTTTGTATGCTGTCGTTACTCGTGGCAAACATTTTTTAGTGCAAGATATGTTGAAGTTTGATTCTTTTACTGTCGGTCTTTCAGAGATATTTTTTATACTTTCTTTGGTAGTCTTTATTATACTTGGGATTAGGAGGATTGGCAGATATGTTAAAATAGAAAGAGATCGCTTGATTACAATATTTGTTTTTGCTTTCTTTGTTATTTTCTTCTGGGCAAGTTTTGAGCAAGCAGGAACATCGATGACTATATTTGCAGAGTCCTATACCAATAGAGTTTTAGATGGCTCCGGAGTTATGATTTATAAGATAGTAGATTTCATTTTGTCAGTGACTCCATTGGTTATTTTGACTTGGGTGATTTACAACTTAGCTTCAAAAATATTTAAGAAATACCCTCTTACTGTTATTTTTACTACAATCAGTTTTATTATTATTTGGATATTAGTGATATTCAGATTAAGGGACAAAATGCTTGGTACAAGTGTAGAAGTAGATACCACATGGTTTCAGATTCTAAATCCGTTTTTTATTATAACCTTAGCTCCACTGTTTACTAAACTCTGGGAAAGAGTAAAGTTGTCAGGACCTCAAAAATTTGCATTGGGTTTGGCTCTTCTAGCGAGCGGATTTGCTGTATTAGCTTTTGGGGCTATGGGGATTAAAAATGGTGCCATGACTGCCTCGGTAAGTATGGTTTGGCTTATTTTGGCATATCTCTTACATACAATGGGTGAACTGTCAATATCACCGGTTGGGCTTTCGTATGTCAGCAAATTAGCTCCTTCAAGAATGTTGGCATTCATTTTTGGAATTTGGTATGTTTTTACCGGTCTTGCAGGAAAATTGGCAGGAACAATGGCAGGTTATATGGATGATGTATCTAATGTTACCGGTATGTCGGGTTTTTTCTTGATATTCACGTTAGTGCCTTTGACCGCTGCTTTGATATTGATTTTATTCAATAAGGTAATACGTAAAATGATGCATGGTATAGAGTAATATTTATTCCTCGTTCTAAAATTTGTTTTGTATAATTTGATATAGGGATAATGACAAAAAAAATATTGGCAATATTGTTTATTTTAGCTTATCTCGGGTTGCTGGGAGTTCTGTATTTTAATGTGAATAGCGATGCGGCTTATCCCAATAAACCAGTGACGATAGTAGTGCATTCTAAACCCGGATCCGCTATAGATTTGATGTCTAGGAAAGTTGCTGAAATAGCACGAAAATACAGCAAAGAGCCCTTTGTTGTCGAAAATAGACCGGGAACCCAAGGCATAGTCGCAATGCAATATGTCGTGGATAGAAAGGCTGATGGATATACATTATTGGGTGTTACCAAATCATTTCTTAGTACATTAATTGTGAATAAAAGTGATGTTTCTATTTCTGATTTTAGCTTTTTAGCTAAAATGATTTCCGATCCCGAGGCTATAATTACAAATAAAAAAAGAGGTTTTAATACGATATTTGATGTGGTAGAAGATGCTAAAAAACATAAGCAGAACTGGATTGGTCCCGGGACGGGAAGTAGAGACCATTTGATGGCGATTAAAACTTGGAAAAAATTGGGGATTGAAGCCGAATGGGTAGATTATAAAAGCGGACCACAATCTATTTTGGCTATGATGCGCGATGAAGCACCGATATATGTAGGCAACCCGGCTGATATTACGGGCAAAAAAGATTTGAAAATAGTGGCTTTGGCAGCAAAAGTCAGACACAAGGGACTACCTGATGTCGAAACATTCAAAGAACGAGGGATAGACTTGGTCGAATCGATGTGGCGTGGCTTTGCATTTAAGAAAGGAACACCGGAACAAGCGGTAAAATACATGTCGGATGTACTGGAGAAAGTTTCAAAGGATCAGGAATGGGAAGATTATTGCGAAAGTGTCTATGCTTTTTCTGATTACACTCCCCCAATAGAATTTTCGCGACAAGTAGAATCCGAATCAACAGAAACGGTAGAATTATTGAAGAATGCGGGATTGTTAAATTCGTATATTAAAAAAGGAGTTCTTCCCTTGTGGGCGGTTGCTATCTTGATTTGGGCGGTTATTGTATTTGGCTTATTGATATTATTCCGGTTTGATATTAAAAAAATAAATTTCAATATATTATTAGCCGGATTTTTTATGTGGGTTGCAGCATTTTTTTATTACCAAACGATGTTATTTGATATTCCGGAGGGATTGAATATAACCAGCCCTGCTTTGATACCGAGGATATGGTCTATTGCTTTATTTATTTTTAGTATATGGAATATCTACAATGAAATCAAAGGAAGAAATAAACCGTATAAACCCGGAAATATTAAATTGGTCAGTAAGATTTTAATCGTCTTACTACTGTATTTTATACTGATACCTCAAGTAGGGTATTTTTTATCAACGCCAGTATTTTTATTGACATCGATGTATATTTTAAGGTATAGGAATTGGTGGATAATGATTATTAATGCTTTTGGTTTTGTATTGTTTTCTTATTTGGTTTTTGAGTTGCTATTGAAAATTGATTTGCCATTGGGAAGGCTTTTAATGTAATAATTTTAATATGGAAATATTGCACAATTTGGGTTTGGGTTTTGTTGAAGTAATGCATTTTACTCCATTGCTAATGGTTTTTATCGGAGTGGTTGTAGGTATAATGGTCGGTGTTTTACCCGGATTGTCACCGTCTATCGGTGTGGCCTTGATGCTTCCTGTTACCTTTGGGATGGATCCGATGAGTGCCTTGGTATTGCTTACTTCCGTGTATCTGTCTTCCAATTACGGAGGTTCGATTACTGCTATTGCCATTAATACACCGGGAACTCCGGGAGCTGTAGCGACTACCTTTGACGGATATGAACTTACCAAACAGGGCAAGCCACTATATGCGCTTAAAACTTCTTTGACGGCTTCAACTGTTGGTGGTCTGGTGGGTACTATTATTTTGATATTGTTCTCAATTCCTTTGGCAAAATTGGCATTGTCTTTTGAATCTTATGAGTATTTTGCTCTTGGTGTTTTCGGAATGACGATTATCTCTTCATTGGCAGGTGATAATCCTGCAAAAGGATTTATATCTTCGATAATGGGATTGCTATTGGTAACTATCGGTTTTGATACACAATTACCATTTTCGAGATTTAATATGGGCATAGCTGAATTGTCGGATGGTATTGAGTTTATACCTGCTTTAATAGGTTTATTCG
>JALVEE010000336.1 GCA_027008645.1 Saprospiraceae bacterium | reverse complement strand
GCTCCGGGATATATATTAGGATTAGTATCGTCACAATCATCGGCAATTAAATAGCCGTCTTGGTCTAGGTCATCATCAAGAGTCTCTCCATTGCAATCATCGTCAATACCATTATAAGGTATTTCCGTAGCATCAGGATTTACTGCTGCATTATTATCATCACAATCTGTATTGTGGTCAAAACCATCTTGGTCAAGGTCATCATCAAGAGTTTCTACATTGCAATCATCGTCAATACCGTTATAAGGTATTTCAGTAGCATCAGGATTTATTGCTGCATTATTATCATCACAATCTGTATTGTGGTCAAAACCATCTTGGTCAAGATCATCATCAAGAGTTTCTGCATTACAATCATCGTCAATACCATTATAAGGTATTTCAGTAGCTCCGGGATTCACTGCTGCATTATTATCATCACAGTCTATATCGGAATTATATCCATCGCCGTCATTATCAGTAGTTTTTATGAATTCAATAGCTCCAATATCGGGATTATTATCCCTTGTGTGACTAAAAAAGTCTGTAGCGGGAGCAAATGAAGCATCCGCTTTGTCTATTGCAGGAGAAACGGAAGTTAAACTAAAATCAAAGTTCTCTGCATCTACGAACCGGGGATTTGTTTTACTTGTATTTATCTGAACTTCAAAAACGTCATCGTCTTCGTCAAGTGTTCCGGTAGAACTGTAGATAATATTGTTTTTAACAAAGAGTTTTACTGTATTAGAAGAAGCGATGGCATTTCCTTTTAGATTTCCGTCTATGATTGATATATTATTAATGATACGAATATCATTACCTCTTTGAGTGCTTATACCGATATTGCCTCCGTAGCTGTGTTGACCTGCTTCATAGACTGATTTGGTATAGGAGTTCATATAGCATGTATTATTGATAAAATCCATTCGCGATCCGGAATTAGAATGAATTCCAGCATAGCCATTCCAATAACAAATATTATTAGCGACTAAAAATCTTCCATAAGTCCAATTACTATCTTCATCATTTCGTTGTAATGAGATTCCTTTACCCTCGTCTATCTTGGGGTTAATAAATGTTTTACTTGGAGCCCAAGAATATATTTCATTGTAGTTATGGTGTACCTTATTGCCAATTATTTTTATCTTGTAGCCCGAAAATGTATCGGTACTCGTCGCTTTTGTTACCACCAAAGCATGGGTTCCTGAATATGATTTTCTTGAACAATTATCTACTTCATTGCCAATAATATTGATATACTCACAATCAGCTACTCTAAATCCATTTCCTGGAGTATGATGTACATGGTTATTTATAATGTCTATATGTTCAACATTTGAAAAGTATATTCCTCTTGTATCGGTATAAGATGGTCTTTTTATATTTTTGAGTTTGGGAAAAGTCATATTTGCAACTTCGCTATCCGATGTACCGGGTTGCACTCGATAACGAACAATACCATTTTTATCTTTATAAAGAAATTGCAGTGCTTTCGCTGTTGAAAGTGGTATCCTTTCGACTTCACCTACTATATTAAATCCGATTATTTTAAGGTATGATGAATTAGTTATTCTAAATATATTATTTCCGTCACCTTTTATAATAGTATTCTCATCGTAAGCCTTGATTGTAATATATTTGTTTGCTCTTCCATGTAAATTTTTAATACTGATTGTGTTTTCTTGCTTCCATATCTGACTGTCATTTTTATTGCCTGAGTATTTGTAATTGGGATTATATGTGGGATTTGCATATTCACCGATTACAAACAAAGTATCGCCGGGTTTGACATAAAAATCTACTCCGTGTTCTATTGATTTAAAAGCAGTGTTTGGAGTCAGACCGTTATTGGAATTGGAGCCTAATTGTTGATTTACATACCAACTTGTTTGTCCACTAACAAGCATTGAACTTATTAATAAAAAGAAAATAAAAACAATTTTTAGTTTTTGCATAACATTATCCATTTGCTGCAAAGGTACTGATGTTATTGTAAATAAAATGACCTTATTTATCGAAAAAGGTATAAAAACTGTCATAACTTAACCTAAGCTTGAAAAAGTGTAATCTATGTTGTCTCGTGAAAACTATTTAGCTTTGTGCAATATAGCTTCAATATCATCGATACTTATAATTCCATTTTCGCCAAAATTATCA
Organism: Saprospiraceae bacterium; assembly: GCA_027008645.1. GTDB lineage: Bacteria > Bacteroidota > Bacteroidia > Chitinophagales > Saprospiraceae > JADJGA01. The sequence continues at coordinate 4,769 of JALVEE010000336.1, read as the reverse complement.
ATACCTCTTGATTCAAATTTTTCTTTGATTGATTTGATTGTAAAATCCAAATCGATATTATATTTGCTTAGCTTTGTTGAAATTCCCAAAGATTTGAAAAAGTTTTCGGTGTATTTGATTGCAGTATGCGCCTTTTCTATATCACTACCTTTTGTTATTTTCCATACTCTCTCTGCAAATTGCACTAATTTTTCGAGTTTCTCATTTATTTTCAGATTGTACAATGCCGGTAAAATAATCGCAAGAGACCTTGCATGATCAATATTGTACAATGCTGTAAGTTCATGACCAATCATATGAATAGACCAATCGGTTGGTACACCTGAAGATAATACACCATTCAGTGCCATGGTAGCACAAAACATTACATTAGCTCCTGCATCTTTATCTTCAATATCATCATATAGCTTTTGGCCATCTTCGATTAAAGTCAGTAAAATACTTTCAGCAAATCTGTCTTGTAGTTTGGCTCCAATTGGGTATGTTATATATTGTTCGGTGACATGTACAAATGCATCTACTACACCGTTAGCGATTTGTCTTTTAGGCAAAGATTTTAATACGGAAATGTCTAAAATTGAAAATACAGGAAACAATTTTTCTGAAATCAATGCCAGTTTATCTCCTGTTGCTTTATTGCTGATGACTGCTCCTTTGTTCATTTCCGAACCGGTAGCAGGTAATGTCAAGATAGTACCAAGGGGAATCGATTCAATAACTTCCAAATGCTCACTTACCAGTTTCCAGGGCTCATCATCTCCAAAAGGAATTGCAGCAGAAATAAATTTAGCCCCATCTATAACAGATCCTCCTCCCACTGCCAAAATAAAATCAACCTTATTCTCTCTGCCCAATTTGACAGCTTTCATCAGGGTTTCATAAACCGGATTTGGTTCAATTCCTGAAAATTCGACATATTCCCATCCTTTTAAGATATCTATCACTCTATCGTAAATCCCATTTCTTTTGATGCTTCCTTGTCCATAAACAAATAGAATCTTTGCTTTTTCCGGGAGATATTGGTTTAATTCTTCAATTCTATTTTCTCCGAATATTAAGCGTGTCGGATTGTAGAGTTCGTAATTATTTATCATAATATTAAAATTTTAAATTTAGTTCAATTTTGCTGCTATAAATGCCGTTGTCCAAGCTGCCTGAAAATTATATCCTCCCGTGATTCCATCTATGTCCAAAACTTCTCCGGCAAAATACAGATTGGGGAATACTTTACTTTGCATTGTGTTGAAATCGACAGAATCAAGACTCACGCCTCCACATGTGACAAATTCTTCTCTAAAAGTCGTTTTTCCTCTGATTGAATATTCATCATTAGTCAAAACTGAATTCAATTTATTGATTCCTTTTTTGCCAAGCTCTCCCCATTTCTTATCCTTATGTATATTTTTTTTATTTAAAAGAAAAAGCCATAGTCTTTCGGGTAAATTGAATGCTTTGAGGTTAGCTATATTTTTTTTAGGATTATCTTGAGCTATGTCCAACAGTTCTTTGATCACAATATTATGGTTTGCGATTCCTGTCCAATTAATATTTAGTTTGAAATTGTAATTTTTCTCATTCAATATCCTAGCTCCATAAGAGGACAATTTCAATATTGCCGGACCGCTCATCCCCCAATGTGTTATCAATAAGGGGCCATTGCTCTTCAGTTTAGTACCTTGAATTGAAATAATGGGATTGTCTATTACTATCCCCATTAGATTTCTAATGTTTTCATCAGGCATATTAAAAGTGAATAGTGAGGGGGCAGGGTTTTCTATTTTGTGCCCTATTACTTCTAACCAATTCAGCCCTTTTCTTTGGGGAGAACCGCCGGTAGTGACTATAACTTTATCAAACAGGACAGGTTTCTTATTATCTTTAATAGTTAAAATTATTTTTCCTTTGTTTTTAGATATTGATTGAACAGCGCTATTAAGTCTGAGGTTAATTCCGAGTTTATCAACCTGATTGACTAGACAAGAAATGACGGACTGAGAGTCTTGGGATTTTGGAAATACACAATTGTCCTCTTGTATGATAAGGGGAACTCCCCTTGATTCAAACCAGTGCATTGCATCCATATTATTAAAGATGTAAAAAGCTTTTTTTAGCTTTTTTGCCCCCCTTGGATACGCTTTTGCCAATTCGCTAATGGAGGAGCATCCATTGGTAATATTGCATCTTCCTCCTCCGGAAATTTTTACTTTTGACAGTACTTTATTTGATTTTTCAAAAATAACAACATTATAGTCAGGATAATTCTCCTTTACATTTATAGCCGAAAAAAAACCGGCAGCACCACCTCCAACTATTGCTATATCCATTCCGTAAAGATATAACAAATATTATGATTTTTACATATACCTACTCCATCTATCTCTCAAGTATAATCTTTTTAGTGATTTTATTACCTTTTATATCTGATATATCAATGAAATAAAAACCGTTTTTTAGATTTGAGGGTATGTGGTAAATTATTTTATTCATCCCTTTGCTACGGCTGTTTAAACCAATGTTTTCAATCAATCTACCATTCAAATCGTATAAAGACAAATTTCTGCTACTGTTATTTTGATCCAAATCTAATTCTATATTTACTATATTTTTCACTATTGTAGGGTATATTATAATACCGGAATTTGCATATTTATCTTTAACACCATTCGTAGCTTTGTATGACACCTCTTTATCGATATTTGAGTTAATTACATTATAGTCATTATCAGCTTTTTTCCAGAGTACTGAAACTATTTCCAGATTTTCAACATTGTATTTGCTTATATCGAAACTGATATTTCCTTCAAACGATTCATTTGCATCAATAGATCCGGATGCAATCAAATTACCAAAAGAATTACCGGTAAGTTCTAATCGCAAAACTTTCTTGTGCTTTGCATTGTCTCCAACCGCAGCTTGATAAGCGATTACTTCTTTTTCTACTAAATATAGTCCTAAATAATATTCACCTGATACAGAACTAAAAAAAGTGGTCTTGTAAGCAACTTTCATTTCATTATTGTTGTAGGTTGCTTCAATGCCTGTTTGTGCTACAGGTGCTTCGGCGATATATTCATCCACTTTTGTCGCAAAAGAGTTTCTTTTTTCCGATGTGGAGTTTGAACCCACATATTGGTCTTCCCCATTGAATGCAAATCTCGGTTGACCGACAAGGTGAAAATTGTCCTTAATGTCACTGGATACTTTATTTTTTAGTTTTCCACTAGGATGTGCTGCAAATAACACAGCTTTCTCCTCATTGTCTTCAATCAAATTATGAAAAAATGTCCAGCCCCAGGAACCGCAATTTGGACACCATGTTGCTGTATTTTTTACTATTAGAGGAGTGTGTGTTTGAGGTACTTCTATGTTTTGAGCTGTAGTAGTTAGAGCACTTAATACCGTAAAAATTAAAAGGAAAAGATATTTTTTCATTATAAATGGGTTTTTAAAATTCATAAATAAAACAAACCAATAGTCGTCACAACGAATAAATCCTTACAAAATTAAATAAAAAAATGAAAAGGGGTATTTCATTTTTTCGAATTTAATGTAATTTTTTCTATTTGCATAGACCACACCACTTATGAAATTAATCAGTTTTACTTCTATCAATGTGCCGTTAGGCACAAAATATGGGTAAAAAAAATCTATACCAACTAAAATACGTGCCGTACGTACGTAATATCAACAAAATTTCTTGTAGAAAAGCGAAAAAATGAAATGCACCTAAATGAAATGCGACATAAAAATTGTTATTTGTACTTTAAAACCCAAGAGTTCTTATCGATAGAACTACGCAATTCTTCCAAGAATTCATACAGTGGTTTTTCATTGCAATCAAATACTACACCTGTTCTGTAGAATTTACCGTATTTTTCGACATAAGGTGTGAATTTTGATCTTACCAGACGATTTTTCATCCTTATGGAATTGCTTTTTCTTTTGAATGATCCCACAATAATAATACAAGATTTATCAAAGCTCTTCTTTAGCGAATCAGACATATCGATTAATTTGGCTAAAGGTATTTTTTCCAGATTTCTTTCTTGAACGGTAGTTACGGGATTCACTATTCTTCGATCATTTTTTACATTTTCCGGTTTTCGTTGTTTTTGTATTTGGGATTTGACTGTATCAATAGGTTTTGCTATAGCTGTGGTATCCGTTTGCTTTTCTTTTTTTGTAGTATCTTTTCCCGTTGCAATCAATGTGCTGTTTTTCTTATTTGAATGTTCTTTATAAGTATTATCACCGGGGATGACTTCGGATAAACAATACATCAAACACACGAAGCCTAAACTCAATAATGTCAAAACAATCAGAGGAAATATCCAACCGGGTTTATTGTGTTTTTTATTTCTTACGCCATCAATTGCTGTAATATCTTGGCTTTTTTCTGATTTAGTAACTATATTTTCTTTATTTTCTTTCCTGTCTATTAATAATAAAGGTAAATCCGGATAAGATTCTCCCAATAATTCTTGAAAAACAGGAGAGAACTCAAATTGTAGTTTATTATTGGCTCTTTTGAAAAAACCTAAATTATTTATATTGGCTTTCCCATAATTAGCTAAATCATTTAGAAGCGAAATGGAATATTTATGTACTTCATCTTCAATTTGATTAATGCTTTTTTTGTTTTTATTAGCAACATATTGGTAAAAAGCACCATTTATTCCACTGTCATATTCAGTATCTTCTAACTGTATATCAAATTTTGGTCCATAAATTTTTCTTTTTGAAGGTGATCTTGAAGCTGAAGATTGTTT
>JALVEE010000335.1 GCA_027008645.1 Saprospiraceae bacterium | reverse complement strand
CTTGTCGCATTATACCCGAATCCTCTAAGATTAGCAGCCAGTATTTTATATGCAATTTTTTCGTTTTTAATGCTTTGATTGTTGTTTTCATATCTTGAGAATTGCCAGTTTTCCATGCCTCCGAGATAATAAATATTTTGTTCGGTTCCAAAGGAAGTTTGACCGGCAGCTCTTAATGCAATGATACTTTTGTTGAAAATTTTGAAATATTGGCGGACATCAAAACCCAGTACTGTCATAAAACCCTTGGAGAGTTCCACAGTACTTGGTTTTGATATTCTAATATTAAATTTATTGTAAATTTCAACAAAAGCTTTGCTCCTATTTCCCTCCAATAAATTTGTCCCAAGGGCACTGGTATTGTCAAATACATATTCCAATTTTAGACTTAACCTTTGTTCTGTATTATTGGCATGGTTAAGGGAAACAGTGTCAGAACCATAAATAGTATTATCATCAATACGTAAATTTGTCGCCAGGCTTAATGATCTATACACATCAAAAGGGTATTTTGCTTTGACTCTAAATAAATTGGTAGTACTATTAAATTTATCTATGATTGTTGGTCTTAGATATTGAAATTTGGTACTGTTTTTTCTATAATAGACATATTGCCAATCGATAAGATGTTTTAGATTGTCAAAAACAATAAAGTATTCTTTTTCGTTAAAATCCGGGGAAAATCTCAATCCCGCTTCAATGAAATAATCCTCAAACATGTCTTTTATCAATACTTTGGACAGTATCCCTGTTTTTGGTGCTATATAATTAGGGTTGTTCTCGGTATATATCGACATTCCGTCAAATAGAGGTTCATTGTCCAATCTTGTTGTGAACCTTGAAAAAGAAAATTTAAGTCTTGAAGCAATAGCATGTGAGGGTATATATTTGTTTAAGTTTTTCTTTGTTGATGAAGAGCTGATTTTATTATCTGTTAAATAAAACTTGTCTTTTTCATAATCTTGATATCTTGACTGGAAAAGAATGCCGCGGTCAATATCAATACTATTATCATCATTTTCTTTTTTTATGATATTTGTATTTGATTTAAGCTTTTTGAATACAGTTTGGCTAGGAAAAAAACTTTTGGTTGAAAGCTTGGAAAGCATTATAGAGTTCATGCATATTTTCTTTTCTGAAAAAGACAAAAGTGATTTGTCTGTGAAAAGTGTTTGTATAATGTAGTCATTGTCTGTAAGAAAAACGGATTCTTTTTTGTTTAGATTAATTTGTTTGATATTCGGAATACCTGTTTCGTCAGAAATGAAGAACAAATGATTATTTATCAAATAAGGCTTGGTCTCATTAATTCTATCTGAATTTGTTAGATTTTCTAGCTTATGTTGAGCAATATTGTAGAAAAAAATGTCAAAATTTGTATTTGGAAGCAAAGTATCAATTGTTTGCCTGTCTAAATCCAAGTCTGTTCTATTCGAAGCAAATAAAATACCCTTATATTTCCCTAAAGTAGTCACTCTAAGGTCTAAATCAGTCCAAAAATCATCTGTTAATTGTTTTATCTCTCTCTTTCTCAAATTGTATTTGAATAAATCAATATTTCCATTGACCATTGCACTTAGTATTATACTATTTTTATCCCAAATATCGAAACTCGTAATAGATTTGAGCTTAAATGGTAGAGCTTTTGAGTATAGGGTTTCCATTGTTTTTACATTGATTACCTCCAGGATAGAAGCATCTTTTCTTTTGTAAATAATGGCTAAGTGAGCGGAATTATCATAAAAGTCAATCATGGGGTAATTCAAATCAGAAGCCTGTTCCCTGTTGATATAACCATTGGAGAATATCTTTTTTCTCTTTTTGTTTCTAAGGTTTACGAGATAAATACTTTTTTTGCCATAGTAATCTGTTGCATAAACAAGATACTTATGTGAATCATCTACTCTTACTGTTGAGTAAATGATATATTCATTGTTAAACGAGATGCTGTTTTTATTCGGTGTATTTTTAATCTTGTCAAAATCAATATCCTTGGAATATGTTGATAAGTAGAAATTTCTCCATTCTTCAAATAATACTTTTAAGGATTTACCGGTTGTATTGCTAAATGAGGAATTGATATTTCTTGTGATTCTGCTTAGATAAAAAATATCCGATACTTTTTTGTATTCGGTATCTATAAAATGAAAAAAAGACTTTCCCGCTAATTTTGGAAAATTGCTTTGTAATTCTTCAAAAGTTATTTTTTGATTTTTGGAGATTGTAAATATGTTTCTCAACTTATTATCGGAGATTTCGTCCCAATCATCAGCCAAAAATGCTGCAGCTCCTTGTGTGAACCATATCGGAGGTTTTGTATTCATTAAGTTATTATATGCATTTTCAAGAGACAGATGATTGGCAAACATATGTTGTATGAAAATGTTTGCCGTACCCTCCCTGATTTGGTATAATAACCGGTTGAAGTCTCCGTCGAAATATATAACTATTTTATTGTCATCAAATTTAGTAATCCCCTTATTATTTATTGATGGATTGTCTTTTATACCTAAATTGCTCTGTTTAAAATCCGATAAGTCGGAATAAACAAGTATTTTAATTTTTTTATTGATTTTGTAATCTACCAAATCTTCTATATCATCATAAGAAATTTGAGACAGTAAGATAACCGATTTTGCCAGATTCAATTCTTTTGTGTACCAAAAGATCATGTAATTGTCGGTTTCATATAACCACCAATTGTTAAAATCATTACTGTATTGAACCCTGTTCTTTCCAAAATTGGTACTAATTGTCTGTGATTTAATTGGAGTACACATTATAAAAATAATGAATATTAATGCTGAAAATAAATATTTGTTGTTATATTGAAAAATCATATTTCCGTCTTTTGTGTTAAAACTTCTTATATTTGCAAAATGATTCGGCTGACTTGAGAAACAAGAAAAATTTTCAGAAAGAGTACACTTTTGCAAAGTTTTAAATCTATTCTTCAAATATAGTAAAATATTTTATTGAATTATATATTTTTGTATTAGTTTTGTGCTTGATTTGTTTCGGGATGTAGCTCAGCTCGGTTAGAGTACACGTCTGGGGGGCGTGGGGTCGGAGGTTCAAATCCTCTCATCCCGACTTTTTCTTACCTGTTTTAATGCAATTATCCTATGTCTTTCTTTTAATTTGCTTGGTTTTTAAGCCAATAAGTGAAAAAAAACGTTAAATATTTTTTATTATTAAATATATTAAATATTTTTGTGCTATATAATAACGTAGATTAGCAGTTATTTACAGGTAATTGATATGTGTAATATTTGTTTGGTTTTATAATGACAAAGGGATTAGAAAATAAAGAAGGGTTTAAAACACTCTATAAGGAGACTTATGGACCACTTGTCAATTATGCTTATTCCAAAACCAATGATTGGGAGTTGAGCAAGGAAATTGTTCAGAATACATTTGTTCGCTTTTGGAATAAAAGAAATGATATCAATATTCGAACATCGGTAAAAAGCTATCTTTTTTCTATGGTTAGAAATGGAATTATAGACCACTACAGGAAGGAGAAGAACATTGATGATTTTGAGGCAATCCAAAATAATAAAAACCTTGTTATTGAGCCGGATGAGATATCAATTCAAAATGAATACAAATTTAAATATGGATTGAAGAAAGCGCTTAGTTCTCTTAAAGAAAAAAGAAGGCGAATATTTGAATTGAGTAAATTTGAAGGACTAACATATAAGGAAATAGCCCAATATTTGAATATTTCGGAAAGAACGGTTGAGGATAATATTGCTAAGGCTTTTAAGGAAATAAGGAATTATTTTTACACTAATAATCTGATTTAATTGTGGATATATTATTTTTAATCGTCATGAGTGTATAAAAAGAAATTATAATTGATTGATTTAAAAAACATATTGGATTATCTAAACGGGAATCTTTCCGAAGCAGAGGAAGAAAGATTTTTGTTATGGCTTGATTCTTCCGATGCTAATAAGGAGGATTTCGAGTTTATGCAACATGTCTATAAATCAAGTGAGGGTTTGGATAAGGTGAAAATATTTGATGAAGATAAAGAGTGGGCTAAGATTGAAGGTAAACTTGATAACACACAAACAAAGAGTTTAACTCCCAGGATTTTACGAGTAATAGCCGTTGCGGCATCTATATTGTTATTTGGTTTTGTAATTCATTATTTTTTCAAACAAGAACCATATTATAGGGAATTGGTCACAAAGGATAATTTGGATACAGTAAAGCTTATTGACGGCTCAAAAGTATATCTCGGCAAAAATTCGAAAATAAAATATTTCATACGTCAAGATAAAAAGACAAACAGAAGGTATGTTGAGTTTGAGGGGAATGCTACCTTTGATATCGCTCATAATAAAGACTTGCCTTTTGTCGTAAAAGTTGGTGATGCGGGAATTGATGTTCTCGGTACTGTATTTAAAATAGATAAAGTTTCAGCAGGTATTGGGGTTGAGAATATGCAAGGGCTAATAAATTTATTTGAATGGAAAAATGCTTCTAACAATTTGATATTAAAACAAGGCGATAAAGCGGTTTTTACTAATGACGGAATTCGAAAGGTCTTGCCAAAACCCAAAAAAGTCAATTTGTCGGGTAAATACTATAAAGTAGAAGATGTATTGGACTACTTATTTGATAAATATGATGCACGTATGTCAACTGCTCCATATGCGGATATTGCTATGGAGGACAAAGTGTTTGTCGATATAAACCAGTCACTCGAAAATATTTTATCTCAATTGGATACAACGGCAGTGTTAAAATACCGGAGAACCTGTAGAAATTGTTTTGAGATATCTATCTTGAAATCCAAATAGTGATTCTTTCCTTTTTTTAAATAATACGTGAAATTTGATAATATTTAATGATTATTATCGTATAATTGTTTAAAAAAAACACTTTGAAAAAAAATAGTTATTATAATATTTCATCCTACTATGTGTTACTCTATTTGTTTTTGATAATTGCTTTTGGAATTAATAAGAATTGTTACGGGCAGATTGTGAATGATTTGCCCAGGGGGGCTCAGCAGAGTTCAACAAAAAAGGATTCATCAGCTATGAAGCAAGATTCGGTAGTGATAGCGGTGAAGCTTAAGGCGGTTAGTTTTAATTTGGAAAATATTTTTGATACAATTCCATTCAAGGATTCTATATTGACTGCTGATTTTCCTTATTTCAACGATTTGGATAGATTTGATTTTCCTGTTTTGGATAATGGTTATATCGGAAGTTCTTCGAGACCACTTGCCGGTTTTGGATATAATACAGGATTCAAATTGGGCTTAAATCAATACGATTTATACAATATTGATACGAGATATTTTCATATTAGTAATGTTCCGTTGACTACTCTGTATTTTTCTCCCGGTTCCGAACCAAGTGAATTTACTACAAGAGCAAGATTCTCCAAGAACTTTAAAGATGTTTCACTTAATATTAATTATGCGCGTATAAACAATATTGGCAAATACAAAGATCAAAACAATAAGCACACTAATTTGGATGTGGGGTTGTGGAAAGGAAACCTTGAAAGCAGATTTAATACTTTTTTTAATTTTATGGTTAGTGTTAATGAGGAGCATCACAACGGGGGTATATCAAATGAAAATTTACTGTATGAAGGAGCATATCTTTACAGACAGAATGTTCCTGTTAATTTGAGTGAAGCAGTGTCGAGATACGACAATTACAGATTGAGTTTGACGGAGTATTACGAATTGCATCGCAATAGTAAAAGATATTTTGGTTTCTCACCTTACTTAATTGGTGAAATTGAATATTCAAAAGGATTTTACAAATTTTATGATAAGAATGTAAGCGGAGATGATGTGGTTTACAAAAGCTATATAGTGGATGAAATTGGGTTGAGAAATTATACCGGATTCAATCATATTTCGACTGACTTTAGCCTTTTTGGTGTAAAAAAATCGTCAAATTATATTAAAATCGGCTTTAATTACAAAAGAATTAAATACACTCACGAACCTTTAGCGACAAATAGTGCCAATCAAGTATATGTATATTCGCGATCATCGATAGGTATATTAAATAATGTTTTACTTAATTGGAATACCAAATTTCATTTTGGCGATTTCCGGGGAGATTACGATTTGAAGTTTGGTGCTAAATACAAAAACAGGTATTTTACCATAGGAGGCTCAATCAACAGGGGTGTTTATTCGGCTTCCTTTTATGATAACAATTTATGGTTATCTCATAGAAAAGTATATGTTAATAGTTTTAAAAAAATTAAAGATTCTGAAATTTCAGGAATACTTTCAGTAGATAAATTGGGGTTTAGTGCTGCTATAAACGCACATTTGATTAATAATTATATATTTTATGATGATAGCCTAATGGCCCGGCAAATGACCGGAAATTTGTCTTATGCAAGCCTTAATATAAAGGAAAATATTAAACTTTGGATTTTTCATTTGGACAATAGTGTATATCTTTTCAATGGTTCCTCAAGGAATAAACCTTTGCCTAAATATACTTTGAAGAGTAAGTTTTATATCACTCCCAAGCTGTTTAAAAAACGCTTGAAATTAAATACCGGATTTGAGTTTAACTATTGGGACAAATTTCATAACTATGGATATAATCCGGTTTTAGCTAATTATTTTGTTCAGCAGAATACTAAGCTTGATAATTATCGCCGTTTGGATTTCTTTTTGAGCGCAAAAATCGATCAATTTTTGTTTTTTGTCAGAATTAATCATATCCTGTTTTATGCAGATCACTTTGTACCATTTAAAGTAATATCTTACCCTCAAAACGATATGTTTTATAGGATTGGAGTCCAATGGACTTTGGTTCAGTAGATTTCTTGATTGTACTCTCTTATGACTAAAAGAAAAAAAAATATAATTTTAGAAGTCCAAAATCTCACTATAGGATTAAAGGGGAATTCCACATTTAAATTGGTAGATGATATCAGTTTTTCATTGAAAGAAAATACGATAACCGCTCTTTTAGGTAAATCAGGTTCAGGAAAAACACTAACAGCGCTCAGTATTATGGGCTTGGTCAATCATATTGAGGGGCTTGAAGTCAATGGAATGTTGAAATTGAGTAATAATGAATTGATTGATTTGAAATCAGATGATATTAATCCCGGCAAATTGAGAGGAAATATCATTTCAATGATTTTTCAGGATCCATTTACTTCTTTTAATCCGACAAAAAAATGCGGAGTTCAATTAGAAGAGATTGCCGGGATTCAAGATGCAAGTATTAGAAAGTCTAAGGACGATATCTTGGAATTAATGTCTAAAGTAGGGATTGATAAAAGATTGTACTATTCTTATCCACATGAAATGTCCGGAGGTCAGCTACAGCGTATGGGAATAATAGCCGCTTTGATAACAAATCCTGTATTGTCAATAGCCGATGAACCAACCACTAATCTTGATGCTAGTTATAGAAAAGAAGTTTTGGATTTACTTATAAAAATAAAAGATGAGTTTGGTATATCAATACTGTATATAAGTCATGATTTGGATGCAGTAAAGTATGTGGCGGATGAAATTCTATTGATGAAAAAGGGCAAAATTGTGAGGCAAGTTTCCAAATTTGATTTTTTTGATAGAGATAAGAGCGAGAAGAAAATCAACTCCGGTTTTGAATCGATTATTGCCAATAATAGTTTTAGAGTAGGAGGTGATTCCATTCTAAAGCTAAAAAATCTAAGCAAATCATTCTCAGGAAATGGATATTTTTCTTTCACCAAAGGCAAAAAGCACGAGGCGCTGGTTAATGTCAGTTTTGATGTTAAGAAAGGAGATATTTTTGGTATAGTAGGGGAGTCGGGTAGTGGAAAAACCACAATCGCAAGATTGATAATGAATTTAATTCCGGTGGATTCAGGTAGTATTTTGTTTGAAGGAAAGCCTATTGTATATGATGAAAAAGATTCTGGATTTAGAAATGATGTCCAAATAGTTTTTCAGAATCCATTGAGCTCATTAAATCCTGCTTTGAGTATAAGGAAACTTATAGAAGAGGCCATATTGTCAAATAAAAGAGAAAAGAATAATACAGGTATTGAAAATAAAATTCTTAGTCTATTGAATATGGTAGATTTGCCTGAGACAATACTTGCTAAGACCTCCGCTCAAGTATCAGGAGGGGAGGGGCAAAGAGTCGCAATTGCCCGGGCATTAGCGGTAAATCCAAAACTCTTGATTTTGGATGAAAGTATCTCGTCATTGGATAGAGAAATGCAGCTAAATATCTTGAAATTACTGTTTAAATTAAAAAAGAAGCATGACTTGACTTATATTTTTATAACTCACGATTTGGAAGTAAGCCGGGCATTTTGTAATCGGCTGATAATATTAAAGGAGGGGAGAATAGTCGAAAGTGGTGATGTAGAAGAGATATTCTCTAAACCAAAGCATAGTTATACCAAAAAACTATTAATGTCAAATTTACAATTTCCTGATAAGGATTGAAAAGTGTTATAACTTTTTCTCCTACAACTTGTCTATTTTCTCCAATGTCAATTCTATCATTTTGTCTATGGTAGCATATGGATCTTTACTAAAAGTGAGATTTTGCCTGTTCGCTATTATTGCATTTACCGACAGGGCTTCATGTCCTAATAATTTTGATAGACCATAAATGGCTGAACTCTCCATTTCGAAATTTGTAAATACCAAGTCTTTGTAGCTAAATTTTACCAATTCGTCAATTATAGTTCTGGTTTTTTGCTCTATTCTCAATTGTCTTCCTTGCGGTCCGTAAAATCCACCTGCGGTCATCGTGATTCCTGTTTCAAAGTCGCTACAGATATTGTCCACAAGGTATTTGCTTCCTTCAAAGATATATGGAATACATACTTCAAATAATTTTGGCACATCTTTTTTTAGGCTTAATTCGAAGTCAATTTGAAAATCTGTTTTTTTGAAGTTGTAAAAATTGAGCAATCCGTCCAGTCCCATACCGTGAGTCGCTCCTACAATCGAATCAACAGGAATATCTTCTCTTACGGACCCTGAGGTTCCCATACGGATAATATGCAGTTTGTGAAATTTATCTTTGATAGTACGTGTTTTGAAATCAATATTTTTTAGAGCATCGATTTCATTTATCATAATATCTATATTGTCGGGGCCAATTCCTGTACCTATTACAGAAAGCCTTTTATTACCGAGCATTCCGGTATGAGTGACAAACTCTCTTTTTTGATTTTTTACTTCTATTTTATCAAAATGTCTGCTGACTCTCTCTACTCTTTTAGGGTCACCGACAGTGATTATATAGTCTCCTAAATCTTCGGGATGAAGTCCAAGATGATAAATTCTTCCATCTTCTGTCAGTATCAATTCGCTTTCTTGTAAACTATTCATGGCAATGTGTTATTGTATTATGATAATGAAAGGATAAATGCAAAAATTATACCAATTTAGGATGAAGCGAGGTCGGAGACACTCGCTTATAAGGGATGTAGCACCCCGTGACTCATTGGTAAGCAAAAAATGAAATGCACCTCAATTTGAGGTGTTATTCGCATCTAAGAATTATAGGAGTAGTCTCTACAGTATCACTTGAATGATTGGCTCTGTCCACAAGGAAAATTTTATATCTTAGAGTGTCATATTTTACGCCATCAATTACAGAGCAAGGTGGAATGTTGTCCTCATAGAGGCAACAGGTTGTGTATAGCAATAGCTCAATTTCGCCTGAAACACCATTGCCTATCCCCAGATCAGGTAGTTTAGGTATTTTTATTCTTTCTGCAAAATTGCCGGTTCTACTATCGATTACAAATAGATTTTGGAGAGAATCTTTAGTGTCAAAACCGATATCTCCATCACCATCAGTAAATTTTAAATACACGATAATGGAATCTGTATTAAGGTCTCCTTGCGTCATAGTGTTTTTATCCAAGCGGATAAACTCAAGTTTTGGTTCGATCGGAAAGTCCGGTTTTTTGACGCATGAGCTAACCAAAACTAAAAAAAACAATGAATAAAATATGATATTAGTTTTCACTTGCTAACTTTGTATTTGTTTTGATAAGCGAATATAGCCTTTTTTAATTGTTTAACCCGCATTTTTCAAGGGCTAATCGGTAGTTTTTGTGAATTTATGCATAGTAGAGAGGAAATTAAAAGAAAATATTTAGATTTTATAGCTGGTAGCAATATTTCATTTGATGATTTAGCATTGGACATATTTCAATACCAGTCCCAAACCAATCCGGTTTACAAGACTTTTTTGAACCACCTGTCTGTCGAAGAAAGTAGCGTTGCAGACATTGAACAAATTCCTTTTCTACCTGTCTCAATGTTCAAAAAGTACAAAGTGAAATCAGGGAATTGGAAAGAGGAAAAAATATTTGAAAGTAGCTCTACTTCCGGTATTGTGACATCAAAACATTTTATACGGGATTTAGAATTTTATCTTGAAAATGCAAAAATTGATTTTGAAGAATCATATGGTGATTTAAAAGATTATTGCTTTATGGCTTTGCTTCCATCTTATCTGGAAAGAAATAATTCATCACTGGTTTTTATGGTTGATTATTTTATCAAAAAAAGCGGATGCGGTGGATTCTACAAATATGATTATGATAAATTACTCATGGATGCTATGAGTTATGACGGAAATAAAAGGATTGTTCTTATCGGTGTTACCTTTGCATTATTGGAAATGGCTGTTAAAAATGCAGGTGATTTGAGCAATTTCATTATAATGGAGACAGGAGGGATGAAAGGGCGTGGTAAAGAATTGCCTAGAGTGGAATTGCATGGCAAATTAAAACAAGCTTTTGGTGTTGACAAAATTCATTCTGAATACGGAATGACGGAGTTGCTTTCCCAGTCCTATTCAAAGGGAAATGGTGTTTTTAAGACTTCTAAGACTATGAAAATGCTTTTTTCGGATATCTATGACCCGTTTTCCTATGTTGATATTGGCAGACAAGGTAAAATCAATGTCATCGATTTAGCTAATTTTGATACTTGTAGCTTCCTGGCAACCGATGATTTGGGGCGAAATCTTGGAAATGGCAAATTTGAAGTATTGGGAAGGACAGACGAAAGTGATATCAGGGGATGCAATTTGTTGTTTACGGGGTGAGCAGTTCCTCTATCATATCTATCGCTTTATCTATTCTTGACTGTTCAAGCCCTTCAATTATAGCGTATTTTTTTTTATATTTTTTCAATTCTTTTTCATAAAGAGTAAATAACCAATCACGGTCATCAGGATTTTCTCTGAATTCGTTGTATTCCCAAGGTATGTCAGGCTTACACAGTAAATACAAATCGTAATCTCTTTCTCTAATCGTCTTCATAATCCATCGACTGACTTTATTGTATTTTACTTTTGACCATATTTTGATAGTAATCAAATCGGTATCTATAAATACCAAATCCGATTTGTTGTTTGAGATTATAGTATCTTCGAGTTCGATTTGACCTTTTGCTATTAATGCTAAATCTTTATATTGATATTTGCCATTAGTCTTTTTGAGATATTCCACGGCATATTCATCAACGATTGGAGCATTGTAATAATCGGAAAGTGATTTTGCAAGGCTTGATTTTCCTGTAGATTCCGGTCCTGTGAGTACAATCTTTTTCATGATTTAATTAGCAGTTGTATTAAAGTATTTCATCTCTATTTGCTTGTAAAATCGAAATTCCAAAAATCCTATTATTGAACCCAAAATCATCCCTGCAAATATATCGATAGGGTAGTGCACCCCGACATAAACTTGGGCTATAGAGATAAGAGCTGCCCAAACCGGAAAGAAATATGCGGCTTTCTTTGAGATACCTAAGAAAACAAAAAAGAAGAAAACCCCTAAGGCAAAATGATTTGCCGCATGTGACGATGGAAAGCTATATCCTGCACCGCAATTAACTCTGCTTATCAATTCGGGATTAGAGCGGATATCATTGCAGGGTCTGATTCTTTCTACCGCTGGTTTTATTATAGAAGAGCTGGTGAAATCGGCTATTCCCACAGAAATAAAAGCAAGAAGCAAGATTACAAGCCCTTTTTTTTTGAAATTGAAAATAAAAAAAGCTATTAAAAACATATAAAGGGGGAGCCAAACGAATTTTTCTCTTATCAGATGGAAAAAATAATCAAAAAAAGCATTGCTAATGTCTTGGTTTAGCCAATGAAATAAAGTATGGTCTATGTTTTGAATCGTTTCCATGTCGGCACAAATTTAGCTAAAGAAAGTTATATGACGCTATTTTATCATTCTTTATTTATGATTATGAAAAATAAAAGTTTTAAACATTGTCACCTCAAGAGTTTAAATGTTAAATTATTTTTTAAATTAAAAAAAATGATATAGATTTGCGGAGAAAATATTTTTATAAACTTCTAAAATAATTAATAATGAGCAAAAGAGATGAATTAATTGCAAAATATGCTGATTCTTGTAAAGAAATGGGAATATCAGTAGATATGGATTTCCTAACAAAAGTAACAGTTGGATTGGGACCATCTATTTATAACAAAGACGCTTCAACAGTTTCTTGTTCTGATGAGTCTGAATTACAAAGAGTAATTGATAATTACTTAGTAAAGAAATTGGGATGTAAGGAATCTCAAGACAAAATGATGGCTGCTGTAAAGGATGTTTGTTCTCAAATGGGAAGCTCAAATAGAAATAAATATAGAGCTATATTTTACTATTTGTTAGCAAAAAAATACGGTAAAGAGTCTGTATATAACAAATAAGATTTGATAGAGATAAAAAAAGAGCTTGATGTATTTCAAGCTCTTTTTTTTATTGTGATTTTTTTAATTGCCCAAGATAAGGGGCATTCCATCTTTACCGCTACCGATAATTATTGTTTTTGAGTTTGGTGATTCGGACAATTTAATCGTTGCTTCAATACCTTTATCTCTAAGAATCTTGTCTGTCAAACTTTGGTTAAGTATATTATTGGCTTTTGCTTTTGCTTCCGCTTCAATAATTCTCCTTTCCGCCTCTTTTCTTTCTTTATCCAATCTATATTCGTATTCCAAAGACTCTTGCTCCTGCTTTAACTTGTTTTCAATAGCGTTCTTTAGCGTTTGAGGTAGTGACACTTCTCTGATTAATACTGCATCTAAGACGATGTATTTTTCTTTTAATGCATTGCTGGTCTGAGTGAATATTTCGTCTTGGATTGCTTCCCGCTTGGTGGAATACAATTCTTCGGGAAGATATTTACCGATAACTTCTCTTGTAGAGGATCTGATTTCAGGTTTTATGATATATTCCGGGTAGTTTTTTCCTACCTTCTCGTGCAAGTACCCAATCTTATCAGCTTCCGGATAATATCTATAAGATAGCTCGATTTTGATATTCAATCCGTTTTTTGAAAGTACTTCCATCTTTTCAAAAGCCTCTTTTACCCTTACATCGTAGATATACATATTGTTCCATGGAGCTATAACGTGAAAGCCTTCGTCGTAAATATGATCTTTGTCAAGCCCTCCTGTAAATCTCTTGAAAATGACACCTTTTTCTCCCGGTTTAATCGTGAGAAATGTTGTACTTGTAAGAATTAAAAAAAGGACGAATCCTATTACAGCAAAAATGATTAATCTGCTAATTGATTTAGAACTCATCGGGAATTCCTCTCTGGGTCTTTGTCTATGTATTTCCATATTTTATGTTTTTTTATAATAATAAATTTGCGAATCTCTATTTGCCGATAAAGATAATATTAAAAATCGAAAGTGTCTATATTTTTAGATAAAAGCTATAAAGGTATATACTAAAACAGGGTTAATCCAAAATGAATTCCTTCAATTTAATGTCATAAGTGTATATCCTTCTCGAAGATTCTGCTTTTTGCTCTCTTTCTGTTGCTCTAATTGCATATTTGTTTAGCCAATACACGTCTCCTGCGATCAAGGTATCTGAAAATACTTGTTTCATATCAGCTTTGGATACTACAAAAAACATAAGGTTTGGGATTGGTTCTGTTAGTTTTTTATATCTTTTGGTTACCAAGGCGAACTCTTTTGTGCTATTATAAACAATTTTGTATTTATCTTGAAATTTACTTTTTGCTATATCTTCTATCAAGATTTCTCCGGTTTGAGAAGTATGTGATTTTTTTGGGCAAAAACATGCACTGAAGAAAAAAATCAAAAAGAGAAGCTGTAGAATAAATTTTTTCATTATTGATAATTTAAAATCCGATAAGTATTCTTGTTGACATTAACAAGCAAGTGCCTTTAATAATAACTTAGCTGTGGCCGGATTTGTTGCCAAAGGAACATTGTGAACATCACATATTCTCATCAACATGGAAATATCGGGTTCGTGCGGATGCTTATCCATAGGATCTCTAAAGAAAATCACCATCTTGGTTTTTCCTTCAGCTACTCTCCCGGCTATTTGTGCATCACCACCTTGAGGTCCTGATAGATATTTGTTTACTTTGAGACCGCTTTCTTCGACATATTTACCTGTAGTGCCGGTAGCGATTAGATTAACTTTTTTGTTTTTTAGGATTTCGACATGATCCATTATAAACTTGACCATTTCCGGCTTTTTACCATTATGTGCTATTATTGCAATTTCCATCATATTTTTTTTGTTTTAATTGATAACTCCACATAGAACACGAGAGTTGTTAAAAGGTTCTCAAATATGTTGAAATCAACTGTTTTTTTTTAATTATATCTTTCTTCCATAGACAAAAAAGTAGTTTCTAATAAATTTGTACACAAACATAACCAAAAACAACACTACTCCAAAGCTTTCCTTACCGGTACTTAGTTTGTAATCCGTTACCTTCACAAATATATATCCTAATAGTGCTATAATAGCGGCAGCAATAAAGGCTTTTTTTAATGAAAAAATAAGTCTTTCTTTACTATGAGTACGATTATCTTTCATGACTTGAGTATTTTTTACAAATTTAACAAATAATAAAAATCATTCTAATTTTGTCAACAATTAAATCAATACGATGTTAAAAATATAGATAGTTTACTTGTGTCTGCAATAAAAAACATATAATAAGAATTGTTTGTTTGGGAGCAGTCACTTAATATTTTTAAAAAATAAAATAAATAAAATGGCAAAAATTACATTAAAAGGAAATAATATTAATACGATTGGTGATTTACCAAAAGTTGGAGGGAAAGCTCCTGATTTTACATTGGTCGGAACAGATTTAAGCGAGAAAAGTCTTAATGATTTCGGAGGAAAAATAGTTTTGAATATTTTCCCGAGTTTGGATACTCCGACTTGCGCAACATCTGTGAGGAAATTCAATAAAAAAGCTACGGCTCTTGATAATACAACCGTATTGTGCATTTCCCGTGATTTACCATTCGCACATGGTAGATTTTGTACAACTGAGGGTATCGATAAAGTGGTTAATTTATCTGATTTTAGAACTTGTAAGTTTGGAAAAGACTACCAATTGGAGATTGTTGATGGTCCATTGGCAGGTTTGCATTCAAGAGTGGTGATTGTTTTGGATGAAAATAAAAATATTGTATATACCGAGCAAGTTCCCGAGATAGTTGACGAGCCTAACTACGATGCTGCAATTGAAGCGGTAAAGAGTATTTAGAGATAATAAATCCAACTGAAATATAGAGACTGGCTATAGATAATGGTCAGTCTTTTTTTTATAGATATATTATTTTAAAGCTTTCACCTCATCTGTTTCAATCAGCCCATCTCTAAGTCTTATAATCCTGTGAGCGTATTCTGCTATATCAGGTTCATGAGTGACTAAGATGACCGTATTACCGGAATCATGGATATTTTTAAAGATTTCCATGATTTCCAATGATGTTTTTGTGTCTAGATTACCTGTAGGTTCGTCAGCTAAGATTATGGCAGGATTGTTTACGATTGCTCTTGCAATAGCAACTCTTTGTCTTTGACCCCCTGACAATTCATTAGGATTGTGAGTCATTCTTTCTTTTAAACCCACTATTTCAAGAGCAGCTTCGGCCATCTCTGCTCTTTTTGATTTACTGTATCCTGAATAAACAAGAGGTAAAGCAACATTTTCCAACGAAGACATTCTTGGAAGAAGATTGAATGTTTGAAAAACAAAACCTATATTTTTATTTCGTATATGCGCCAGCTCATCATCTTCCATAGTACTGACATTTATACCATTGAGAAAATACTCTCCGGAAGTAGGAGTATCCAAACAGCCGACAATATTCATCAATGTAGATTTGCCTGATCCCGAAGGTCCCATCAGAGCCACATATTCGTTTTTATCTATTTCCGTCGTAATATCCCTCAGGGCAAATACTTTTTCAAGCCCCATTTGGTAAACTTTCTTGATGTTTTTCAGGCTTATGACCGGTTTGCTATTCTTCATCGCTATAGGTTTTGTACAAATCTATTTGAAAAAACCATTGCGACATCTTTTATTAGATAAAAACAATGAATTGTTCGATAAAATCAATTGCTCTTGATCAAGTAAGTGAAATATGCTTGGATATTACTGTTGTATGATTTAATTGTACCTATCATCTCTCCCTTTTGATTTCGGTATTCTAATTCCGAAACAGGTATTATGCTTCGACCATATCTTAAGCCAATGCCGATTTTCTTTATGTAGTACTCGATACCTATCAGTGCTCCCAAATCAAATGAATTGTAGGATGATTCAGGTATTTTTACGTAGTAATCATCATAGTTTATCGAAGACAAGTATCCCGGTTCAATTCCCAATTGTAAGTATAGATTTTTATATATATTGTAATTTGCGATTATAGGCATATTGATGTAGTACAAATTGAATTCATAATAGCTGGTATCAGTCCCTAAATTATTTGAACTTCCTTTGTCTGAATAAAGAATCTCTGTACTGAAAGAAAGCTTTTTGCTTACAGGTATTTTTAATATAGCACCGATATGAAAACCCAATTTATAAGCATTATAATTGGCTACTTCAATTTCGGTGAAATTATAATCAACATTTACTTTGGAATAATTCATCCCAAATTTTAAACCATAATTAATTTGACCGTATATTAATTGGCTTATAAAAACAAGGGCAACAACCGGAAAATACTTTTTAATCACAATATTAAAGTTTTATTAACGTGCAGACACTACACTAATATAAATATCAATTGCCTACAAAAGTAGTATTATATCTGTAAATACAAAAAATTATTGGATAATAATCACCTCTCCCAACTATTTTTTTCATTGCCTGTGCACGAACACAACAATCAGGTTGGATTTTTGTTATAGTATAAATGGAAAAAAATCGATAGCTTAGATATATTTGCATAAAATAATTGACACATGAAATTTAAATCAAAAGTAGAGCGGGCTTTTTACGAGAAACAAGAAAATAAGAATATTAGCACAAAAACTCCTTATATCAGAGTTGAGAATTTTCCGAAATTGGGTTTGTTGACATCGTTGAGGTTTTTGGAGTGGGTAAGTGAGAATCCCAATGGAGTTATCAGTCTTCCAACCGGAAAGACTCCAGAGCATTTTATAAAATGGACACAGTTTTTCTTAGATAATTGGAGTGAACCCAAAGCTATTAAATTCAGAAAAGAAAACGGATTGATGATTGATAAGAAACCAGATTTTAGAGGGCTTCATTTTGTTCAGATAGATGAATTTTATCCGATAAACCCGAGGCAACACAATAGCTTTTATAATTATGTAAACCGTTTTTATATCGATGGTTTTGGACTTGACAGGAGTAAAGCGCTTTTGATTAATTCAGATGAAATTGAGTTATACGAGGGCTTGAAATACGATGAGGTATTTCAGGATCTTAAGGTCGATTTGTCACTTAGATATAGAGAAGCAGAGAGTGAAATGGAAATGATTCAAAAGGAATCAATTTACAAAATAGATCAATGGTGCAATAAATATGAAGACAAGATTGATGACCTTGGAGGAATTGGTTTCTTCCTTGGAGGGATCGGGCCTGACGGGCATATCGCCTTTAATATTATGGGGTCTGACCACAATTCAAGCACTCGATTGACTCCTACTAATTTTCCGACTCAGGCAGTGGCAGCCTCTGATTTGGGCGGTATTCAAGTATCAAAAAATAGATTGGTTATTACAATTGGGCTAAAAACCATAACTTCTAATCCTGATGCTGTTGCGATTATTTTTGCAGCAGGAGAGGCAAAAGCCAATGTGATCAAGAATGCATTGGAGGAGGATGAAAATGTATTGTATCCTGCAACTTCCTTGCAAAAATTGGACAATGCCAGATTTTATATTACGCAAGGAGCAGCTATTGCTTTGAAAGATTCTGTTGATTATTATTATAAGCACGGGGATTGGACAGACCAAAAAATTGAGAAAGCTATAATCGATTTACTTTTGAGAAAAGATAAATATGGCTATAATATCACGGAGGATGATTTGAAGAAAGATAAATATACAAGCCTTATTCCAAATGTGAGTTTGGATACGGTTAGGAAAGTAGAGGAGAGCATTAAGAATAAGATTTCAAATGGAATGCAGAAGAAAATCAAGACCAATTTTTATCATACAGGACCTCATCATGATGATATCCAACTTGCTATATTGCCGAGGATTGTCTATGATGTGAGGGAAGCGAGTAATAATTTTGATTTTACTGTGATGACTTCGGGATTTACCGCTGTGACAAATCAGTTTGTTGAAGATTACTTGAAGAAAACATTAGAATTGATATCTCGAAATAGGATACAGATGATATATTATCCTGATTTTTTCTCAAAAGGATATAAATTGAAAATAGACAAAGACATCAATCATTTTCTTAATAAAGTAGCTGCACAGGATAAAGAAGGGCAGAGTAGGGCAGTTGCTCATAGATTGGTGCGAATAATAGTCACTATTTTTGAAGTTCGTTCTATCGGACAACTGTTGGAGAGAATAAATCTGGTCTTGGAGGAAATCAGAAATAGCTACGATGGACAAAAAAACAGTCCTGAGATCCAGTCCCTCAAGGGAATGATAAGAGAATTTGAGGAAGAATTGGTTTGGGCACACTATGGTATCGGCACAAAAAATATACATCACCTGCGTTTAGGATTTTATAAAGGAGATATTTTTACCGAAGTGCCAAAGAGGGAAAGGGATGTTGTGCCGATATTAAAACAATTGCAGGAACTGCAACCTGATGTTATTTCCTTGGCTTTTGATCCTGAAGGTAGTGGACCTGATACACACTACAAGGTACTCCAAGCGATTGCTGAAGCCATTAGATTATGGGGAAAGGAAAAGGATTTAAGCAAATTGAGAATAATCGGATATAGAAATGTATGGTATAGATTTCATCCTGCTGATGCGAATGTTTTTGTACCTGTATCATTAAATACTATGGCTGAATTAGACGATTCTTTTTCTACCTGCTATATGACGCAAGTTGATGCTCCTTTTCCGAGTTATGAGTTGGATGGCAAGTTCAGTACCCTTACACAGAGAATTTGGGTGGATCAAAGAAGAATGGTTCAATTGATTTTGGGCAAAAACTATTTTTATTCAAATGACAATCCTCGTATTAGGGGTACTCATGGATTTGTATTTTACAAGGAGATGGAAGTCGAAGAATTTTTAAGTCATGCAAGAGACCTTGCCAATATGATGGAAGGAGTTATTTAAAAATTCGTTTCCAAATGCTCATTTTATCCTTTTTTTCATTCTTTTTGTTGTAATACTCCTCAATAGAATGTACCTTAGGTTCGCTTTTGTTTTTTTTGAAAAGGCTCTTGAGACATGGAGTTATTTCTAAAAGTGCTTTGTATTCGTGACTTAATGCATCGCTTAATGCCGTGGCATCATAGCTTTGTTCTTTTATGATTGTAGCAATTTTACCAAATGATAAAAAAGTGAGAAAACTCAATAAATTACTACCTGCTTTTTCGTCGATTCCGCTTTTTCTTACCAGTAAATCCAATAATCCGGATTGTCTCTTACCAAAAAACCTGTCTGAAATATAATTTCCTTTGGCTAAAAATCCGGATAGTTTATCAGGGTCTTTTATGATTGATTCAAAGCTAAATGTACTATGGTAATTAATTTCCTGTTCATTTATAATGCTAAGAATACTTATTGCTCCTGATTTATTTTTTCCAATTTGAGCAATTCCTCCTAATATCCCGGGTAAAAAAATGTCAATTGCTTTACCTGAATTTTCTTTTGATAATTTCAATATTTTTGCGAGTTCCTCTGTCACGGAATCCGTAATATCCTCTCTTACTTGAATTAGTAAATTCATTTATTAAAATTGATTCATAATTGGTGTAGTATTCAAATATGTTTCTTCTTTTGGACTGCATATAAATAAAAAAGACACACTTATAACAAAAATTTAACATATAGGTTTATGCCGGATTTTGTAGGTGAATTTCATTTTTTTCTGTTTGTCCAAAAATAAATATTGAATTTATAATTAGTATTGTATTGCTGTAGAAATTAATCCCATTTTCCGAATATGGGGGATGCACGCCAACAGATAATGAAATGCAGCGTAGCCTGACGTTAGGCGGCTATGATGTTATAAACAATGTTGTGTGCAGGGGGTGTTTTATCCGCCATATTTCCGTCATATCCGCCATTTATCCGCCAAAATTTAATTTGTATTTTGTTCCTTTTTTTTCTCCCAACTTTATTAACACTTTTTTATCGATTAATTGTTCCAAATCTCTCAATGCTGTTCTTTCTGATATTTTACAAATTTCTTGATATTTTCTGTTAGTAATAAAATCAGACTTTTTTAAGTATTGAACGGCTTTTATTTGTCTGTCATTCAGGTTTAATTTCTCTAAATAATCTTGCGTAAATTTGACTTTAAAAAATGTAACAGAAAA
>JALVEE010000334.1 GCA_027008645.1 Saprospiraceae bacterium | reverse complement strand
GGCAACGGTACAATTGAGAATATTTTTGTTCTATTTCTTTAAGGGAGGAACGAAGTATATGACCTTTGAGATTGTTCTTTTCGACTATTTCTATGTAATTGCCACTGGATTTGATGTAGTACAAATCTTCTGATCTTATGACTATTGTATGGTTATTATCGTTGAAATGAAATGGTTTATTATGAATTTTTATTGTCCTTTTTTTATATTGTATCATCTTAAAGACCAATACAAAAATTAATTGTAATAAGATAGAAAAACTCAATACAGTTAGTAATATCTTATTATATGTGTTTGAAAATAAATTTGGGTGGAAAATATAGGCGATTATAAAAACAGTAAGGGTGTTAACAAAAAGGAAAAATATATTGTACAAATAAAATTTGAAGGATTTATTGATTTTTTTTGATTTTAGAAGTAAGTATTGCAGAAGAAAAGAAATATTGTAAAATAAAGAAATAGAAAAAGATAATGCTATTCTGCCTTTTACATTTGATTTCAAATAATTGCTAGGATGAAGGAAATATATTATAACTGAGAATACAAGGAAAGTAGAGATAAAGGCAAAAGCTTTTTTCATTACATTAGTATGTCGATTTTTAATCCCCATATTCCAATAGCTAAAAATCAAAAATAATAAAAAATATCTAACTCTATATGTTGTTTAATACTCAATTTAAAATACAAAGATAGAAATTAATTTGGATCTATCTATAATGAAAAAAGCTGAGCCTGCATTCAGACTCAACTTTTTTATAAAGTCAAATTTGTATTATGAATTAACTATTTCCAAATTTAAAAAAGGGGTATTTCTTCATCCCCTTGTCATTTACACTTTTGGCTTTCTTTTGCCAAAATCCTTGTTAAATGACTTTCTTGTTCCTTCTACCATAGCTTTTTTGTTGTAAATATCCTTTGTTCCTTTTAAGAACGCTTTAGGTCTTACGCCATTAAAATATGGTGCCGGAAAAAATTCTGATTGTCTCATACTCAATTTTTTTTATTTAACTAATAAACCAATTATCCCTTTTTACTAATATAGATATATTGCATTATTTAATTAAATCATATCGCTTTTTGAGCAATTTATTTGTTTAACGTTTCAAACAGAATAATATTTTGCAAATGTATAATAAAATTAGTCAAAAACCAAATAAATTTTAAATAAAATTAAAAAACAATACAATATATCGTAATCAAAAGCTATTAAACGTATAGGGTTTATAAAAAGTTCATGCAATTCAACTTTTTTTTAATATTTTTTTTAAAAAGAAGTAGTATGTTTGCAAATAGCAGACAGACAATGGGTTGTCGTTTTGTATAATTGAAAGATTTATTGAAGATTTATAAACATTTTAGCTTATATAACTCCCATTTTTTCCAATATGTCATTTAATTCATCATCGGAAGTGAATTTTATGGAAATAACCCCTTCGCCTTTAGTATTTCGTTTCAGATCAACGTTGGATTCAAAAAACTGTGAAAGCTGTTTTTTTACAGCTTTTGATTTAGGGTCCAATTCGGGTGTGTCTTTTTTGTCCTGTTGTTTTGGTTTTGAAGAAAGGTCTGATATTCTTTTTTCCAAAGCTCGTACAGATAGATTTTTTTCTACGACCTCTTCAAACAATTTTATTTGCAAAAAGTCATCCTCTATACCGACCAATGCTCTTGCATGTCCCATACTTATCAATTCTTGCTTGATACCGTTTTGGATAGCCGGGGTTAGTTTTAATATTCTGAGGTAATTAGTAACGGTGGATCTATTTTTTCCAACCCTGTCTGCAACTTGATTATGAGTTAGTTGACATTCATCTATCAATCTTTGGTATGCAAACGCTATCTCTAAAGGATTCAGATCAGAACGTTGGATATTTTCGACCAATGCCATTTCTATCATTGCTTGGTCATCTGCAATACGTACATAAGCAGGAATTTCTTTAAGGCCAGCCATTCTTGATGCGCGTAATCTTCTTTCTCCTGAAATTAACTGGAAACTCTCACCGCCTATATTTCTTACGGTAACAGGTTGTATTAGTCCTAGGGTTTTGATAGAGTCTGATAATTCTTGAAGTTCGCGATCGTTGAATTTTTTTCTTGGTTGAAAAGGATTGTATTCAATGCTTTCTATTTTGATTAAAGAAATAGTATTGCTCAATTTTTCGACTACTTCTTTTTTTTCCGTAGAACTTTTTTTCTCTATATCTTTGAGAAGTGATTTCAATCCTTTTCTTAAATCTTCTTTTTTCGCCATATCAATTTACTTAATGATTCATATTGTACTAAAGTAGTGAATTAAAGCTTATCATTGTTTAATACCAGCAATTCGTATGCCAGATTCAAATAGTTTTTTGAACCTGTGGCTGAGGCGTCGTATAAAATCACAGGTTTTCCTACCATAGGGGCTTCATTGATTTTTGAATTACGGTTGATTATTGTGTCAAAAACGTGGTCAGTAACTATTTCGCGAACATTTTCCACAACCATTTGAGCCAGTCTAAGTCTCTTGTCGTACATAGTGATCAATACACCTTCGATTTCAAGATTTTGGTTGTAGGATTCTTGGACGGCCTTAATTGTGTCTTTTAGCTTTCCTAAACCTTCTAAAGAATAGTATTCGCTTTGTACAGGAATAATTACTGAGTCGGCGGCCACAAGGGAGTTGATGGTAAGAATTCCCAGGGAGGGGAGACAATCAATGACGATATAGTCATAAGATTCTCTGGCAGAAGATATAGTGTTTCGCATGATGTATTCTCGTTTATCGTAATTCACCAATTCTACTTCTGCTCCTACCAAGTCAATTGTTGAAGCCAATATGTCCAAATTTGGAACTTCTGTCTCAACAATAGCGTCAAATATATCTACACCTTGCATCATTACATCATAAAGGGTATATTTGAAATCACCATCTTTAATACCTAATCCCGAGGTAGTATTTGATTGTGGGTCGGCATCTATTATTAGCACTTTTTTTTCTAAAATACCAAGAGATGCTGCTAAATTGATAGCTGTTGTTGTTTTTCCTACTCCACCTTTTTGGTTGGTAATTGCAATAATTTTACCCATTAATTTTAAATTTTTTGCAAAGGTAATCAAAAAACAAAATATCAAATAGTAAAATATAAATTAAACCGAATTAATCATTTTATTTCTTTAACAGTACTATAAAATGCTCCATCTTCTAAAGTTGTTTTGATATTAGCATCTATTGATACATCTTTTATGCTTTTTAAGATTTTACCATTGAGTGTTGTCACAGAGTAGCCTTTTGAAAGTATTCTTTTGGGATCGGAATAGCTAACAATTGACTCAAATTCATTTATTTTTGTATATTCTTTGGTGAAGATCATGGATATTTTATTCTTTATTTCATTAAATTTATTGTTAAGCATGTTATTGGATTCAGTCAATAGCAGTATTGATTTGGATGAGATGTAATTTGATATAGAATCAATGGCATTTTTTTGTTTAATAATTGAAAGGCTTGATTTTTCATAGATGTTTTGGTATATTTGATTGAGTCGCATTTCAAAATCCAAATTATTTTCTACTAAAAAGTCAGCAACAGCAGTTGGTGTTTTTAAAGGGCTATGAGCGACCATTTCTATTACATTTTGGTCTATATCATGCCCAATGCCTGTGAGAATTGGTATTGGAAATTTAGCTACCGTAGCACAGATATTGTAATTGTCAAAATAAGACAAATCCATTTTAGAACCGCCACCTCTTATTATTACGACACAATCGAAATTATCAATATCTTCTTTAATTATATTTAAGTTTTTAGTAATATCCCGTTCGACATTACTACCTTGCATACTTGAATCAAACAATTTTGTCCGGAATTTATAGCCATAGGCATTATTGTTAAGGTGTTCATAAAAATCTTGAAGACCGGCTGCTTTAGCGGAACTAATGACGGCTATATTTTTTATTACAATAGGGAGTAGCGTCTCCTTGTTTTTATACAGTAGCCCCTCCTTTTTTAGTTTGGCAATAGTCTTTTGCCTATTGATTTCAACCATTCCTAAAGTAAAAGAAGGCTCTATATCCAATATATTCAATTTTAGTCCGTAAACTTCGTGAAATTCTATTTTGGCTTTGAATCTAATTTGTCTGCCGTCTTGCAATATTGAATCGTAGAGTTCTCCTAATTTCTTACTGATAAAAAGTTGAGATTTGTACCAGATTACTCCTTGGGCTTTTGCTGTAATTTGGAGAGAATTTTCGTTTTTTTCAATAAATTCCAAATATACCTGTCCTCTAACTTCCTTTACTTGAGAAATTTCAGCATCAATCCAGATACTATCTTCAAAATTCAAGGAAATGACTTGTTTGATATAGTCTTGAACCTCTTTTAGTTTGTATGCTTCCATGTATTAATATAAGTTAAAAACTCAATATATAATCAAATTATACCTAAAGATATGTAAAAAAATTGCTTATTAATGTTAATATGATGTTAATTGTTTATTTTTTTTTATTATTTTTTTTTAAGATTAAAAAATATAATACTTTTGCGAATCGAAAGATAATCTATATTAGTTATTAATTGTATAATTTAAATAAATAAAGTTATGAAAAGAGTTAGTTTATTATTAGTTGTCTTGTTTGCAACTATGTTTGTAATGCAATCATGTAAAGATGATTCAAAGGTTAAGGAAAGCGCAAGAGAGCAGTTGGCAAGCGCTAAAGATAAAGTGAATAATGCTACTAAAAATCCAAAGGATATTTTGAAAAAACAAGAAGCTGAGCCTGTTGGTCCAACTACAACTGTGAAATTTGAAGAGATGAGTTATGATTTTGGTAAGGTAATGGAAGGAGAGATTGTTGAGCATGATTATAAGTTCAAAAATACAGGAACTGAGCCATTAGTACTTAAAAAAGTAAAAGCAAGTTGCGGTTGTACTGTTCCTACATGGCCTAGAAATGCAATTGCTCCCGGAGAATCAGGTGTGATTCATGCAAAATTTGATACAAAGAGAAGAGGTCGTCCGGGTGGAGCTCCTCAAAACAAATCAATTACCGTTACAGGTAATATCGATGGAGGAAAAGTAGTTCTTAAATTGAAAGGGCTTGTAGATAAAAAAGAAGACCCTAATGCAAAGAAAGCTGCAAAAAATGGGAAAGTTAATGCTAAAAAAGTAAATACTATCAAGGTTAAATAAACTTAGTTAGTAAATAAAGAAAAAAGACCGGTTAACTCTAACCGGTCTTTTTTTTGTTCCTATTGGAATTCCCAAATTTTGATAAGTTCTGATTAATCATGTAACACAATAATCTTTTGGTGGTAAATATTTTTACCATAATTTACTGTTACTATGTATATTCCTGATCTCAGATTGCTAATGTCAATAGATTTACTGTTATCCATTTCCTTAAGATTAAAGACTGTTTGCCCTTGTAAATTATTAATCCGTATTGTATAGATATCATCATAATTCGAAATATTTGTAAATATTTTAGTATTCAATACAGGATTTGGATATATCTTCACATTAGGTATTTGTGCTTCACCGGTTTTCGTAGCGATTACATAGTGACAATTTGAAGTGCTTATGCATCCTCCTTTTTCTATTCTTACCATATATGAACCACTTTGTTCTACTTTATAAAAATTCTTGTCTGCGCCATTTATTTCAGAAGAATCGGGACAGTTCAACCATTGGTATGTAGCCAAGCTATCAATTATTGCCAATAATGTATCATTAGAAACAGTAACATTCGTGTCGATTATAGTTTGAGTTAGCTCTATCATATAAGTACTATCACAGCCCAATTCTGTTGTTTTGTAATATGAATAGTAGATTCCGGCTGTTGTCAATACCGTGTCTTGCCAATAAATTGTATCATTTTGGCAAATATTCATATTTTCTGTGAATAGATAATTTTCACTTGCTTTGAGATTCAGGTGAAAAATACTGTCACAACCGTCAATTGTTTGATAATTCTTGGTATAAATACCCGGATTGTGAATATCTAAGCCTTGCCAAACCATAGTATCCCCCGGGCAAATATAAATGGTGTCATATATATGATATGAATCAAGGGTATAAACATTCAAATTGATAATGCTATCACAGGCTGTTGTTCCACTGTTTGTATAATCTCCTGCTTGAGTAATCTGCATATTCTCCCACAATATCGTATCTCCGGCACATAATGAAAGAGTGTCAAATTGATAAAAAGCAGGTAATACATAAAGTGTTAATTGCGTCGTACTATCACATCCCTTTACGGTTTGCTGATTGATAATATATTCTCCCTCTTCAAAGTAAGCATCGCTTCCGTAATATATTGTATCTCCTTCACATATCGATACGGTATCTTGTATGTTGTACGTAGGATTTACTATCAAAGACAGATTGATAATACTATCACAGCCTTCACTTGTATTAAGATCAAACGAATAATTACCGGATTCAAAAAACAAGCTGTCATTATAATAAAAGGTGTCACCTTGACAAATCGATTCTGTTATTTCTTGGTTATAGACGGGGTTGATATTTAAAGATAGCTTGTAAATACTGTCGCAGCCGAAAATACTCGAATATATTCTGAAATAAGTACCTGTTGAATCATAAATATTTCCTTGCCAATAATAAGATTCATTTTGACAAATTGTAGCGTTTTCTTCAAATAAATAGTTCGGCTTCACTATTAAATATAAATAATATGTGCTATCACAACCGTTTTGATCTGTATAGACTTTGATATAATTTCCGGGCAAAGTATAATTTGATCCATGCCATTCATAATAGCCATTTTGGCAAATTGTCGCTGTGTCATTTTGACTAAATACATCATAGACGTACAAATTGAGTTGATGTGTGCTATCACAACCGTAGAGGGAAGTATCCGTTTTATAATATTGTCCTTGTGAACTATAGTCACTCCCTTGCCATGTATAAATATCCCCGTCACATATATAAGCAGTATCAA
>JALVEE010000333.1 GCA_027008645.1 Saprospiraceae bacterium | reverse complement strand
AAACCATATAAATGGAAGTTCAAAGGGTTTTTAAAGAACAAGAAATTAATACTGGAATAACTTCGTTCTTGGCGCACTAGTGTCAAGTCAAGCATACTCTTTCAGGCCAGGTATTTGTTCTTTTTGCCGATAACTGCATTAATAATTTCCACCATAGCTACGGCTATGCTGAAAATTATATGCTTTGTTCTCGACAAAAATAACATCAACTTACCCGAAACATTACACTTGACTTGACACTAGTGCGCCACGCAAGAAATAACTACCCATTCAATTTTTCAATGGATAAGTACGCTAAAGCGCACTATACTCGTAATTTATGTTACTCCCACAACCCCTAACTGAAGTTAGGGGCTATTCTAATGCTTTGATTGTCTAAACCATATAGGTTTTTGAAACATATAAGGTTTGTGAGTGCACCATAAGATTAACCCCCAAATCTATTTGGGGTATTGTATAATTCGTCATTTTTGTATAGTGTGATTCAGCGTACTTAAAGGGTAATAATTTATTCGGTTATTCTAAAAACTACCGGCAAGGTGTAATAAACACTCACATTCTTACCATTTTGTTTACCGGGAATCCATTTTTCAGAAAGATGATTCATGCTTTGCAGTACTTTCTTTACTTCATCACCACAGCCACCACCAATATCTCTGAGAATCTCGATGTTTTTGATATTTCCTTTGCGGTCTATGACAAATCTGGCAACTACTTTACCTTGAATCTTATTTTTCCGTGCTTTTGTTGGATAAACTAAATTATTATATAGATAATTATACATTTTCTGTATCGCACAAGTTTGTTTATCATCAAGAGTTGTTTCGGTTTCACAGCCGGGGAATCTCGGCATCTCCTCTACAATGAAGTATATTTGCTCTTTGTCCTGAACTTGTATATTTCCCTTGTCATCATTTTGGCAAGCATTTGCAAATAGCAATACGAAGACTAATACCGGTATTGCTAATAGGTACTTCCATTTTCTGTTTGTTTTTGTTTTATACATCATTTTAATACGATTTTTTATAAGTGAATTAATAAAATAATTGGCGATACTGTATTGCACTCCGGATTGCAATTGATTAATCAATAATTCGCCATAAGTCTTTTTGGGTATTTTTTGTATTACATAGTTATCTGCAATGAATTCGTGGGTTTCACTGATAAAAGCCTTGTAAATATAAACTATTGGATTGAACCAAAATATCGATTTAATTATTTCCAATAACATTATATCATAACTGTGACCTTGTTGCACGTGAATAGATTCGTGCATAAGTACTTCGTCTCTTTGAGTGCTTTCGTATATATCTTTATTGATAAATATATAATTGAAAAATGAAAAGGCTACAACACGCTCTTTTATCTTAATGATTTTTTTCTCATTGCTTTGAATTATTTCCCCTTTATCATAATAAAGCTTCAAATGAACCAGTGATTTAATCAGTCTGAATAAAGCTATTGCCAGACCGGTAAGATATATTACTATGAAAATATATGAGTAGTTAAACTCAGTCATTGTTGTTGATTCTTGATCATTGTTGGTAATAGTAAGTTCAGGTAATTTTACGAAAATATCCGCTATTGGGCTATCGTTTAAAAAGCTGAATTGAGGTATTGCGGGAATGATTAAACCGAGAACTATACTTGTCAATAAATATACTCTATTGTAAGTAAAGTACTTCTCTTTTCTTAATAGCAATACATAGAATAGCATTAAGGTACTCCAAGTTATTGTCGATAAAATGATATAATTCAACATAATACTATTTTTTATTTTCAAGCCGGTTTAGCAGCTCCTTTAATTCGCCAATATCAACTTGTTCTTCTTTAACCAGAAAAGATACCAAAGCTTTAGGAGAGCCATTAAAGTAATTGGATACTACTTCTTTTAGTGAGCTTTTGCTATAATCTTCTTTTTTGACAATGGGAAAATACTCATAAGTTCTGCCGTATGCTTTATGATCCAAAAATCCTTTTTTCTCCAATATACGCACTATTGAAGATATGGTTGAATGCGGTGGTTTGGGATCCGGCAACTTGGCAATTAAGGCGCTAACCAACGAAGGTCCATTAGCCCAAAACATCTTCATTATTTCTTCTTCTGCTTTTGTTAATCGTTTCATATTTTAAACATTATTTTATAACTTATGATGCAAATATATAACGTAATTATACGTTATGCAAATATTTTGGTGATTTTTTTTGATGAATTATTAAAAAATTATTTGCACGAGGTGAATAATGCTTGTGAAATATGCTTGTATTGTGAAAATAATTTTACTTTTGTAGGTTGGGAGGACATGGATAAAAGTGGAGATTTTTGAATTAAATATTAAGTTTTGTTATGAAAAAATTATTATTTCTGGTTTTAGGTTTGAGTTTTATAATGTCTTCTTGTACATTTGACGAGTGTACATCAAAGTCATTGTATCTTACTGCTTTTGATAATTTTATTAATAAAATTGAAAAAAAACACGATGATTTCAAAAAGGAAGATTGGGATAAAGCAGATGAACGATTCAAAAAATTAACAGAGGAGTGTTATAAGAAATTTGAAGATGATTTTACTGATAAAGACAAGAAAAGAATCGTAAAAAACGGTATGAAATATACTCTTTACAGAGTGAAATCAGAATTACCAATAGATTTTA
Organism: Saprospiraceae bacterium; assembly: GCA_027008645.1. Taxonomy (GTDB): domain Bacteria; phylum Bacteroidota; class Bacteroidia; order Chitinophagales; family Saprospiraceae; genus JADJGA01. The sequence goes on along the minus strand of JALVEE010000333.1, from coordinate 4,296 downwards.
ATTTTGAAAATAAAGAGTGGGATGAATTCTTTGACAATATAAACGGTTTTATAGATAAGGAAAAAGATATTACCAAATTGTTCAGGAAGATAAAAGATGATAAAGATTTTAAAAAGGCAGCTGACAACTTTGAGAAAGGTCTTAAAAGTCTTGGCAAAGGATTGGATAAATTTGGAAAGGAATTGGACAAATTATTTAAAGAATACAACAAGAGCGAAAAATAAATAATGTACAATATTATACTTGCATTTATTACTGCTTTTTTACTTACCTATCGTGTGATACCGGCGATAATAGATGTTGCGTATAATAAAAAATTGTACGATATACCTGATGATAGAAAATCTCATACGGAAATCATTCCCAGACTTGGTGGAATCAGTATTTTTGCCGGTTTATTGTTTTCGATTATTCTTTGGACTCCATTTAATTCACTGGGAGACCTACAATATATTTTATCAGCGTTTATAATTATTTTTCTTATTGGGGCAAAAGATGATATTGAGCCGGTTTCACCCATGAAAAAATTTGGTGCTCAAGTATTAGCGGCATTTATTTTGGTTTTTCAATCCAATGTCAGGATTTCGGAGTTGTATGGCATATTTGGTATTCATGAGATACCGTTTTTAGCCAGTGCTTTGTTCTCAATGTTTGTCATAATAGCAATAATCAATGCATTTAATTTAATAGATGGAGTGGATGGATTAGCAGGTACAATTGGATTGCTTAGTTCGATTGTTTTCGGTTATTTGTTTTATGAAGTTGACAGGATTGAATTATCGATAGTGGCTTTTGCAATGGCTGGTTCTATTATTGCGTTTTTGAATTACAATTATACTCCGGCAAAGATTTTTATGGGAGACACAGGTTCTTTATTGATAGGTTTGGTCTCGGCGGTGTTGGCTATAAAGTTTTTTGAAATAAATAAGGAGCAGACAAATCCCCGTTTATTTATCCAATCGGGACCTATTTTTGCAATTTCTGTTTTGATTATTCCTATTTTTGATACGGTAAGAATCATGACTTTGAGACTATTAAAAGGCAAGTCTCCTTTTCATCCTGATAGAGGGCATATTCACCATTTATTGCTTGATTTGGGTTTTACGCATATGGAGGTAACAGCTATTTTGGTGGTGACCAATGCTATTTTTATTTATATTGCCTATTCATTTCAATTTATAAATGTCAATTTGCTTTTTCTTATAATGGCAGGATTGGCATTTGTACTTACCGGTATTTTGGTTTATTTAGTAAAAAGAAAAAAAATTGCATAAAAAGTGAAATTTCTATTTGTTTTTTTAGGAGGAGGAGTCGGTAGTATGTTTAGATATGCAATCTGGAGAGCATTTGATAAGTTTGATCACCAGATCCCCTACGCAACATTTATTGCAAATGCTTTAAGCTGTTTGATTTTGGGATATTTGATTGGAATTCAACTAAAGTTGGATATGCCGGAGAATATACGTTTGCTTTCATTGATAGGGTTTTGTGGGGGATTTTCCACATTTTCCACCTTTGGGTTTGAGACGTTCCAAATGTTGGAGTCGGGGAATGTTCAAACGGCGATTGGATATATCTTGGTTAGTTTAATTGTTTGTTGGATATTTATTTTTCTGGGAATTAAAATGTCATAGATATATCAGTGTTAATTTAGAGTTAAAACAAAAACAAAAGCTCTTGAATTTTAGTTAATGTCGGTAGGAGATACACAGGAATGTTTTTTTTACGTTATGACTTAATGAATTTATTATTTAAAAAATATTACATTTAATGAAGCTATTTGCCACTACGATATTGTTTTTTATCTTGACAACACTCTCTGCACAAATCAATAAGCCGGATGAAGTGTTTGCTGTTCAATTTTCAGGAGTTGTTGTTACCCAAAACGATGATAATGGTGAAGCAATCCCTCTACCATATACTAATATATACATAAAAGGGACAAGAAGAGGAACTGTTTCCGGATTGGATGGTTTTTTTTCGATAGTAGCAGTAAGAGGTGATACCATAAAATTTACTTATATAGGGTATAAACCCGTTGAATATGTTATTCCCGATACTTTAACAAGCCATTTTTATTCAGTGTATCAAATAATGACTCAAGACGATGTTTTGCTTCCCGAAACGGTTATTTATCCATGGCCGAGAAAACAGTATTTCAAACAAGAGCTTTTGGCATTGGATATTACAGATGAATTAAAGATGAAAGCCGATGAAAATCTTGCTCAAGAGGTGATAAAGAAAATGATAAAAGAGACTCCTTATGACGGAAGGGAAGCTACAAATTACGAATTGAATAAAATTGCAAATGACGCTGTTTACACCGGGCAAATAAAGCCTATGAGAATCTTTGATGTGATGGCTTGGAGAAGGTTTATCAAAGCTTGGAAGAGGGGAGACTTTAAGCGAAAGAAAAAGAAGAGGTAGGATTTTAGAGAGAAAAGTGTACTGCTGATTAAATCAAATTTTTAAAATAATAGCCTTACCATTTAGATTTATAAAAATCTTTACGCACCTTTGCATTTCAATTATTTAAAGAAAACAGAAAATCATGTATAGAACTCATAATTGTGGAGAATTAAGAATAGAAAATGTTGGTAATGAAGTCACTCTTAGCGGTTGGATTCAGTCAAGTAGAGATTTTGGCGGATTGACATTTATAGACCTTAGAGATAGATACGGAATTACCCAATTGGTATTTTCAATGGATGAGGACAAGGAAATGTGCGAAAGTGCCAGAAAAACAGGTCGAGAGTTTGTTATTCAGGCAAAAGGAGTGGTAAGAGAAAGATCTAACAAAAATCCAAACAGACCAACAGGTGAAATAGAAATAGACGTGAAAAGTTTTGAAGTACTAAATTCATCTGAAACTCCTCCTTTTACTATCGAAGATAAAACAGACGGTGGAGACGAATTGAGAATGAAATACAGATATCTTGATATAAGGCGTAATCCGGTAAAAGAAAATTTAGTTTTTAGATCAAAATGCTCCTTGGAAGTAAGGAAGTATCTTGGAGGGAATGATTTTATAGAGGTTGAAACACCATTTTTGATTAAGAGTACTCCTGAAGGAGCCAGGGATTTCATTGTTCCCAGCAGATTGAACAAAGGACAATTTTACGCATTGCCACAGTCACCGCAAACATTCAAACAATTATTGATGGTTGCAGGGATGGATAAGTATTATCAGATAGTAAAATGCTTTAGAGATGAAGATTTAAGGGCAGACAGACAACCTGAGTTTACACAGATAGACTGTGAGATGTCTTATGTGCACAGAGATGATATCTTGGATACTTTTGAGGGATTGACAAAGCATTTGTTCAAGACATTGAAAGGGGTAGAGCTTGGGGATTTTCCGAGAATGGATTATGACTACGCGATGAAAACTTATGGTTCGGATAAGCCCGATTTGAGATTTGATATGAAATTTGTAGAGCTCAACGATCTTGCCAAAGGCAAAGGTTTTAGTGTATTTGATGATGCGGAATTGGTAGTCGGTATCAATGCAAAAGGACAAAGTAAAGAATACTCTAATAAAGCGATAAAAAAGCTTACCGAATGGGTGAAAAGACCACAAATAGGTGCTAAAGGACTGGTATATGTCAAATTTGAGGAAGATGGTACGATTAGAAGTTCTGTAGGAAAATTCTTCTCTGAAGAACAAATCAAATCTTGGGGAGAATTGATGGGCGCAGAAGCAGGAGATATGTTGTTGATACTATCAGGAGAAGTGGATAAAGTACGAAAACAATTGGGAGAGCTACGTCTTGAGATGGCAAGGAAAATGGGGTTGATGAAAGACGGAGATTTTAAGCCGGTTTGGATATTGGACTTCCCACTTTTGGAATGGGATGAAGATGCCGGCAGATTCTTCGCGATGCACCACCCGTTCACAGCGCCTAAAAAAGAGGAAATAGAAAAAATGAAAAGCGGAGATTTCGAAACTCTGAAAAATCTAAAAGCAGATGCGTACGATTTGGTGATAAATGGTGCTGAAATAGGAGGAGGGTCAATAAGGATTCACGATAGAGAACTTCAGTCCAAAAACTTCTCTTTATTGGGATTTACCAAGGAAGAGGCTCAAAAACAATTCGGATTTTTGCTTGGAGCTTTTGAATATGGAGCACCTCCTCACGGTGGAATAGCCTTTGGGTTTGATAGACTTTGTGCAGTAATGAACAACCAAAGTTCCATTAGAGATTATATAGCATTTCCAAAAAACAATCAAGGAAAAGATGTTATGATCGATGCACCGGATACAGTTGATGAAGAACAAATGATAGAATTGGGCTT
>JALVEE010000332.1 GCA_027008645.1 Saprospiraceae bacterium | reverse complement strand
ATCGGTATTTGGAAGCATAAGCAACGATGCCAAGGCAAGTAATATCCATTTATTAAATAAATTCATTTGAATAATTTAATCTGCGTAAATATACTCAAAGCTTTTAAATTTATTATAAATATGCAAAATTTTAAGATTTTTCTCTAGCTATGAAAGTTTTTCTCGAAGTAAAATAAATGCTCTTCTCATTTGACTTTCGATAGTTTTTACAGACAGATTCAATTCTTCTCCTATCTCAACATAGGTCATGCCTTCGATTTTTGCCATTTTGAATATCAATTTACATTTTTTTGGTAAATCTTCGATAGAATTGTGCAATTTGCTTACCAAAGCCAATTTTTCCATTTCCTGTTCCGCTTTATCTTCATCAAATTGTTTTAATTCAAGCAATTTTTCGCTGATATATTTGGATTCCAGTTTGCTCCTTCTGATTTTTTCAATGCATTTATTCTTTACTGATGAGAACAGATAGCTTTTAAGACTGGAATTGATTTGAAGTTCTTTTCTTTTCTGCCATAGATAAACAAAAACCTCTTGAACGACATCCTCACTTGAATCATAATCATTCATGTACTTATATGCAAAATTGCATAATGGTTGATAATAATCATCGAATAGTTTTTTGTAAATATGCCTATCAATAAGTATCAAATCAAAATATTTTATTAATAATTGGGGAAAAATCCGGTTGCCATTTCCATAGATTTTATTAATTCTTTCTCATCCAAATTCAGTTTTTCGTTTTTCTCTCTCATGTACTCAATTATATTTTCCGTTGGCATATTGCCCACCAAACCATATCCGGACATAGGACACCCCCCATAACCTTTCAATGCACCATCAAATCTTCGACAACCACATTTATAAGCCGTATCTATCTTCTCATACCAAGTTTTAGGACCGGTATGAAAATGGGCACCGAATTCTATTTCCGGAAAATCCGGAGCGACTTCAGAAAAAACACTTTCAACTGTAGATTTAGTACTAATGCCTACTGTATCCGAAAAAATAATAGTTTTAATTCCCATACTTTTTAATTTTTCTACCCATCTATAGACGATTGAAATATTCCATTCATCTAAATAAGGATTGCCAAATCCCATTGCAATATAGACCACAAGTTTTTTATTCTTAGTAACTGCAATATTTTTTATATCTCCTATTTTTTTGATAGAATCTTCTAAGTTTGTATTGGTATTCTTTAATTGGAATGTATTAGATATCGAAAAAGGATAACCCAAATAAGTGATTTCATCAAATGAGGAAGCATCTATCGCTCCTCTTTCATTCACGATGATAGACAGGAGTTTTGTTCTTGTATTGTCCATATTCAAGCCCTCAACGACCTCGGCTGTATCTCTGAGTTGGGGTATAGCTTTGGGTGATACAAAACTACCAAAATCCAAGGTATAAAACCCAACCTTCAACAACTGATTTAAGTACCCTATCTTTTTTTCAGTCGGAATAAATTCCTTCAAACCCTGCATTGCATCCCTTGGACAATCTATTATTTTCACCATAAATAGTATTTAATATTTTTTCTTTAGTATAACAGTTTCACCACTATAAAAATTTTATTGAAGCCCAACTGATTTCACAAATATATTTTTTTATTTAGAATTGTTTTCTATAAGCCAAAAACATTTCACATATTCAATATTTTTCAATACATTTGGGTTTTTACAAAAATAATAAAGCATGTATGCATTTTCTAAAAGCGTAAAGGAATTAAGAACTTCTGAGATTAGAGATTTGATGAAGTTGGCGACTCGTCCCGATATAATTTCTTTTGCAGGAGGTATGCCCAACAATGATCTATTCCCGATTGAAGAGATAGATGATATTTATAATAATCTCGACCCCAAATTAAAAAAGACTGCATTTCAGTATGCGCCAACTCAAGGTTTTCCTCGTCTTGTAAAATCATTGAGTAAGTTTTTAGAAGCTAAAGGACTTCCGGTTAAAAACAATAGACTACTTATCACGACAGGCTCTCTTCAAGCGATTAATATTCTCACTAAAGAATTTATTGATCCAGGAGATATCGTATTGACCGAAAGTCCGAGTTTTATCGGTGCCATATCCGTATTCAAATCATATCAAGCCAGAATGGAAAGTATTCCTGTTTTTGAAGACGGTATCGATTTGGGTATATTGAGAAAAAAATTGGAGAGTTTACCGAAATTGCCAAAATTACTGTATATAACTCCAAATTTTCACAATCCTGCCGGTATCACTTATTCAAGCGAGAAGAGAAAAGAGTTGCTGGAGTTTCTTGCCGATAAAGATATCATAATGATAGAGGACGATGCTTATGGAGATTTGTATTTTGATGAAGAGATAAAAGATATTGTGAGACCCATGAAATGCGATGATCCGGATGATGTCACTATTTGCTATACCGGTAGTTTCTCTAAAATACTTGGTCCAGGCTTCAGATTGGGCTGGTTGTTGGTCAATCAGGAAGTATATGAAAAATGTGAATTAATTAAGCAGGCTATGGATGCTTGTTCTCCTAATTTCACACAAGTTCTCGCTAATGAATTTTTGGAACAAGGAAAAATTTACCCCTATCTTGATAAATTAAGAGCCAATTATCGCAAAAGGAGGGATCTTATGAATGAAGCATTGCTTAAATACATGCCAAATTATGTAAAATGGAATGTACCAAGAGGTGGTTTTTATTTTTGGTTTGAGATGCCACCAAAATTCAATGCCTCGGAAATAATGCCAATTGCCATTGAGAAAGGTGCGGTTTTTGTTTCCGGAAAAACTTTTGATCCTGCCGGAGTAAAAAACAATAATTTCAGAATGTCATTTTCAAATATGGGAATGAATCAAATTGAAAAAGGGGTAAAAATAATCGCTGAGTCCATATTAGAGTACGAGAGTAAGATTAAATAAAAAAAATAATTTATATTCGCAAAAAATTATTAATAATGCCAAAAATATCAAAAAAGGGTAATTTGATGCCCGAATCACCAATAAGGAAATTAGTACCATTTGCTGATGCAGCCAAATCAAGAGGAATTCATGTTTACCATCTCAACATTGGTCAACCGGATATTGCTACACCCAAAATTGCATTGGACGCTATAAAAAATTATAATGAGCCTGTAATAGCATATTCTCATTCTGCAGGAAATTTATCTTATCGCAAAAAGTTGGTAAAATACTATGAAGCCAATAATATCGATATTGCTCCTGATGATATAATTGTTACAACAGGAGCATCAGAAGCACTTCTATTTACAATCCAATCAATAATGAATCCGGGTGAGGAAATAATAATCCCTGAACCATTTTATGCAAATTATCTCGGTTTTTCAGTAAATGCCGGAGTAAATATAGTCCCCATACCCTCGTCAATTGAAAGCGGTTTTGCATTGCCGCCAATCGATGAATTTGAAAATAGGATAACTGAGAAGACTAAAGCAATAATGGTGTGTAATCCCAACAACCCTACCGGATACTTGTATTCCAAAGAAGAGTTGGAAGTTTTGAAAAAATTGGCTTTAAAATACGACTTATACCTTATTGCAGATGAGGTTTATCGCGAATTTGTTTATGATGGAAAAGAACATTTTTCTATTATGAACCTGGACGGTTTGGAACAAAATACCATTTTGATAGACTCTGTATCCAAGAGGTATAGCGCATGTGGATTCAGAATAGGAATGATGATTTCTAAAAACAAAGAATTGATGGCTACTGCCTTAAAATTTGCACAGGCCAGATTGAGTCCTCCAACTTATGGTCAGATCGGAGGGGAAGCTGCTCTGGATACACCCCCTTCATACTTTGTAGAAGTCCTTGACGAATATCTATCCAGACGAAATATAGTTGTCGAAAGTATCAATAATATTGATGGCTCCTATTGCCCTAATCCATCAGGCGCTTTTTATGTAGTTGCGCGATTGCCTATCGACAACTCAGATAGATTTTGCAAATGGCTTTTGGAAGACTTTAATTACGACAATAAAACGGTAATGATGGCTCCTGCTACAGGATTTTATTCCTCTGACGGTAAAGGAGAAAATGAAGTCAGAATCAGCTATGTATTAAATGTAGAAGACTTGAAAGAATCTATGAAAGTATTGAAAGAGGCTCTTAAAGTTTATCCGGGAAAAGTTTGATTTAATCCGGATTAATCACATTTTGGATGGTGGAATGAATCGATAAACTTATCCATGTTTTTGTTGAGTGCATACGCCTTTGAAGAAAATACTTGTAGTGAAAAAAGGTAATCTCCTGAGATGACGAGTTTCCCTTTCATCACCTTGTTCCCATTATCCATATCCAATCTATAAACTATTGCCGGACACAAATTGTCCATTATGTGATTGGAATACAAAAGATTGGCATTTAAGCTCTGCTTAATACTATTCAAGGCTTCTTCCAGATATTCTTTTTGACTAATAGCACTATCACCAAAAAAAATAATCGGGTCAAATTGATAATAATTCAATATATATAGTGAATTTTCCGTCGAATCGATATTTGTCACCGCATACACTGTCTTAACAGTAGTCTCCCCCAAATCAGTCTTAATTATCTTTTCCTTTTCAACAGGCTTTTGCGGAAATTCAAGGCTGAAATCAGGTTTTGTGCCCATATATTCAATCCAGTTATCTGTTTGAATTAATATAAAGGCTAAAATATAAATAAGTATTTGCATCTGTTTAATATTCTTTCAACAATTTCTCAATAATCAGAGGAAAGTATTTGTATTCCAATTTATGGATATTTTGTGCTATATCTTCCGGAGAATCCGATAAATCAACATCGATTTCTTTTTGAAAAATAATATCACCTTCATCGTAATTCTCATTAACAAAATGAATTGTAATACCTGTTTTGGCATCACCCGAACTTTTAACTGCTTCGTGAACTCTCATTCCATACATTCCTTTACCTCCATAACGAGGTAAGAGTGCAGGATGTATATTGATTATACGATTTTTATATTTTTTTATTAAAAATGGTGGAATCAGCCACAAAAAACCGGCTAGAACCAACAAATCCAAATCATAGTCTTGTAATGTATCCAAAAACTTTTCGCTATCCCCAAAAAGATTTTTGTCAAATATGATTATTGGAATATTATTATCATTAGCAATCTTCACTACACCTGCATTGGGGTTATTGGTCAGTACAACTCTGATTTTAACATCAGTATCGCTGAAATAATCTATAATATTAGCAGCATTGGTTCCCTGCCCTGAAGCAAAAATAGCAATATTCTTTTGCATCATTTACCGTATTATATCCTTATACCGTTCAATATTAGACGGGTCTATTCTTGACAACAGATTATAAACAGAATTTCTCTGGGCATATCCCGCACCTTTAAAGATTTCGACTAATTCATCTCTCTTGTCATTGATAAACAGTTTCACAATAGCATTTTGAGGGTAAAGATCAGCTAATCTACCGACCTCTTTAAGTGCGCTGATGATAACAGCACGAGCTTTTGCAGCATCTTTGACCATAAAATCCAGACCCAATCTATGATATTCATAAAAAGATTGTCTATAATTTCTAAATTTAGGACTCCTTATATAGTCAACAAGCCAATATCTATTATCTTTCTTTCCATTTATATTCCACGACTTGATATTTTGGTTTGTCAAAGGAACATTATCCACTACCTCTCTAGCTTTATCAAAATATCTATCACCTCCCATTGTCGAAAAAGAATCGTAGTCCAAACCTAACATATAGTACCCGTAAAACGAAAGAATCGCTGACAAATCGTCGATAAATACTGTCGTACTAATATCTATCGGTTGAAGTTCTTCATAGGTAAATTTATAGCCTTTATCCACCCAATTTAAAGTGACAGTTTTATAATTGCTGTTGTAAACGGGTCTAAGACATTGAAATGAGAAATCACCGACAAAAGAAGTAGGAGATAGCTCATTGGTGATATTGATAAGCACGCTTGCTTCAATTTTTTCATTTTCTTCATAATCATCAACAGTCCATTTGGAATTATTAAAAAATTCATTAATAGATTTTTCCATAAGTCTAAAAACCTTAGGATCTACCAATTTCAGTTTAGGCGTCTGAACCGTAACTTTGACTTTAAATTCTTGTGAAAAAATACGTGTAGAAATAAATGAAATCAAGACAAGAACAAAAACTATTTTACGCATATTCTTTAATTTGTTTTTTTTATTTGAAAGATGATAAATAAAATCACAACAAAAACAAATCTTATGATCCTATCTATCCAGTATTAATTGCAATTCATCTAAAATATCTTCAGCTACTTTTTTCTTAGATTTTAACTCATAGTTGCTGATCTTATTGCCTTTTGAGGATATAATTGTAACTTTGTTTGTATCGTGACCAAAACCTGCTCCTTTATCATTTAAAGAATTAAGGACAATCATATCAAAGTTCTTTTTTTCAAGTTTTTTCTTAGCATTAATCAATTCAGAATCTGTTTCAAGGGCAAAACCAATCATTATCTGATCCTGCGATTTTTTACGCCCCAACTCTTTTGCGATATCAATAGTTCGTTTTAATTCTATAGTAAGATCGTCATCATTTTTCTTGATTTTTACATCAGAGATGCTTTGAGGCGTATAATCGGCCACAGCAGCAGCCATGATAAAAATATTTTGCTCTGACATATTTTCAAATACCGCATTTGCCATTTGCTCAGCACTTTCGACCTTTATAACTTTAGCCTTTGCAGGGACTGCTATCCCAACCGGTCCTAAAACTACAGTTACTTCCGCACCTCTTCTCAAACATTCCTCGACCAAGGCAATTCCCATTTTCCCGGTACTTCTATTACCAATGAATCTCACGGGATCAAGTTTTTCATAAGTAGGTCCGGCAGTGATTAGTATTTTTTTTCCTGTAAGTGTTTTGTTTTGCTTAAACCTTTCTTCGACATATAGCAAAATATCTTCAGGCTCAGCCATTCTACCCTCTCCTATCAATCCGGATGCCAATTCGCCTTCCGATACAGAAATGACATCGACTCCGTCATTTTTTAATTCATCCACATTATTTTGAGTAGAACTG
>JALVEE010000331.1 GCA_027008645.1 Saprospiraceae bacterium | reverse complement strand
AGGGAGAGAAGATGGATTGATGATGATATGAATACTGATGATATGGGATTTATAGCTGCTGATAGAGCTATTGCCGATTCCGGTTTAGATAAAGAGAAACTCGACTATATTATAGTAGGACAAAATGCCGGGCAAGTGATTAAAGGCTCCAACCAATCCGATATGATTCCAAGCATCGCTTCGAGAGTAAAACAAAAATTAGGGATTAGGAATAAATACACCATTGCATATGATTTGCTATTTGGTTGTCCGGGCTGGTTACAAGGAGTTATACATATGTATGGGTTTATGAAAGCAGGAATGGCAAATAAAGCAATGGTAATCGGAGTAGATGCACTATCAAGAATAATAGATCCATACGATAGAGACTCAATGATATTTGCAGATGGTGCCGGAGCGACAGTATTTGAAGTAAAAGAAGAAGAAGAGAAGAGAGGAATATTGTCTTATTCTGTCGTCTCAGATACTTTTGTTGAAGCAGACTATCTATATATGGATAAATCTTATAATTTGGATTATAAATCCAATGCAAGATATATAAAAATGATGGGAAGAAAAATTTATGAATATTCATTGATAAATGTTCCTGCCGCGATGAAAGAAGCTTTGGATAAAAGTGGTGTTGGGATTGAAGATGTGAAAAAAGTGTTTATTCATCAAGCAAATGAAAAAATGGACGATGCTATCATCAAAAGATTTTTTAGATTGTATAATATCAGACAAGTTGATCCTATGATGACGCCAATGTCAATCAATACTTTAGGAAATAGCTCTGTAGCTACAATCCCAACATTGATAGATTTGGTGAGAAAGAAAAAGTGTAGAAAAAATCATGAGGTTAATGAGGGGGATGTGGTTATTTTTGCCTCTGTTGGAGCAGGAATGAATATAAATGCAGTAGTTTATAAATTTTAAATTAAAAAAAAGCTAAAATAATTACTTATTACTCAATATATATAGTATCTTTGCAGCCTATTTTAAAATAATGTAGAAATTTAATAATATGGATAGTATAAAATATGTTCAAGATCAGTTGATTAAGAAAAATGACATCCCTGAATTCAGACCGGGAGATAATGTTTCAGTCAGTTACAAAATTAAAGAGGGTGATAAAGAAAGGGTGCAGGTTTTTAAAGGAGATGTTATTAAGATTCAAGGAGAAGGAGCTACAAAGACATTTACAGTAAGAAGAATAGCCAGTGGTGTCGGTGTTGAGAGAACTTTCCCTTTTAACTCACCTCATTTAGGTGGTGTGGTTGTTAATAAAAGAGGTAAAGTGAGAAGAGCCAAGCTGTATTACTTAAGAGAAAGAACAGGTAAACAAGCGAGAATCAAAGAAAAGAAAGTATTTAAAAAATAAAAAAAAAGGAGCTAAGTGCTCCTTTTTTTATAGTACTATTTTAGAATTTAAACCAAATAGAAAATATATATCTGGATTTTGAATCGTCTAAGTTGTATTCTTTCCCGTCTATTTCAAATGTTCTGATGCTTTTAGAAAAACCGCTTTCATATCTCAAATCGAGAGTTATTCTTTTAACAGATACGCCAACTCCGGCTTGATATCCGTATTTTAGATTGTTTAAGATTTCTTTAATCTTGTCCCTGTGTGTAAAATCAGATACATCATCTATAAGATAATGACCTACCGGTCCCGCATAAAAGCGAAAAATAGAAGGGTTAACCATAAAAAGAACAGGAATATCTATATTTCGATATGTGGATGTCCTAATGCTGTTAAGTGTATCTAAATTGTCCAGGTCGTGTATTCTATACCTTACTCTGTTAGAGTTGAAATCAATTTCCGGTTGTATATAAAAACCCAACAAACCGATTCTTGCAAACATGCCAAACTGAAATCCGTATTCTGCACTTTCAATTGAAAGTTTTATATCCTCCGAATTTGTATAGCTGTTTTTTGGTAGATCATAAGACGAAAGACCGATTTTTAATCCCATTTCATTTTGAGAATAGGCAACTTTTGATACAAAAACCATTGCAAATATTAAAATAAGTAGCTTTTTCATTGAATTAAATTTTTGGGGTTAACTATTAAATAAAATCAATACAGGATATAATTTGTTTTATATTGATGTTTTCTTAAATTTGCGTGTTATAAGCTAAAACTGATATTTCAATTGGAAATTGTTTTGTTAACATTTTTTTTAGTAAATATTACAGTTTTTAACAATATGTTAAGGATTATGAGCACAAATAATGAATTTATAGACATAAAATTTATAGGTAGTTTTCCCTCAATAGAGAAAATGCCAAAAAATATAAAACCTGAATATGCATTTATAGGCAGATCTAATGTAGGTAAGTCATCGTTGATTAATTATCTTAGTAATCGTAAGGCAATTGCCAAAACATCAAAAAAACCGGGAAAGACACAGATGATTAATTTGTTTGACATAAGGGATAGTTGGTCAATGGTAGATCTTCCCGGATACGGCTATGCTACGATTACCAAGAAAAAGAGGATTGCTTGGAAAAAGATGATCTATAATTATCTGGAGAAAAGAGAAAACTTAATGTGTTGTTTTGTGCTTTTGGACAGCAGGATTCCCTTGCAAGATATCGACTTGCAATTTTTGGTATGGCTTGGAGAAAAATCAGTTCCATTTTCAATTGTATTTACCAAAACCGATGCTGTTCGTAAAGGAAAGAGAGAAGCTAATATTGCGGCAATCAAATCTGCACTATTGGAGAAATGGACTTCGCTGCCCCCTGATTTTGGAGTGTCATCAGTTAAAAAAACCGGTAGAGAAGACTTGTTGAGATATATTGCAGAATTAAATAATTCTATTAAATAAAGGAGGATAAAATATGACATATACAGATACAATATATCCGCATTTAATAGAGAATATCCGGGATTGGCCTTTATACAAGTTCTATAGAAATAGTGCGAAACACAAGAAGGAAATTGTCCAAATCGTATTTGATAATATAGTGGATAAGTATGGTGATGAATTGAAAGATGAGATACTCAAGTGTTCGTATTTGGAATTGAAAAGAATAAAAGTTAATCCTTGGAAAGTTGATCCGCCGGATGAAAAAAAGTTTTGGACTGAAATAAGACAATTGGTTCTAAAAACAGACAAATGTAACGATGAATCTGTTTGCCATTTTCATTTGAAGAGGATTATAGCGCGATACGTAGAAGAGATTTTTGGAGATTTTAAAATAAGTACATACAAATTTGCCAGAGTCTTTTTGACATATATGTTCAATAGACTATTTAATGGTCTTTTTGTTGGAAGTATGATTAATTTTTCAAAAAGGAAAAGCCTAAAGGATAGGATTCTATTAGCGGGTTATGTCGATGAGACGAGAGAATTGTTTAGTAAAGGAAATGTGATATTTTTACCAACACATCAGAGTAATTTGGATTCTGTGATGATAGGTTATGCCATAGATTACAAACTTGGTTTACCGGCTTTTTCATATGGAGCAGGACTCAATTTATTCAACTATGAATTGGCTGCTTTCTATATGTCGAGACTTGGAGCATATAAGGTAGATCGGAGAAAAAAGAATTCTATTTACTTTAGTACTTTGATGGCTTTTTCGATGTTTAGCATAAAGAAAGATGTAAATAGCATCTTTTTCCCGGGGGGTACAAGATCAAGATCAGGAGAGATCGAAGTCAATTTGAAAACAGGGCTGATGGGATCTTTAATTGAAGCTCAGTACGATAAAGTTGAGAATGGAGAGGGTAAGATATTTATTGTTCCCGTAATTCTGAATTATCATTCCGTGCTTGAAGCTAAGCCCTTGATTTATTCATATTTGAGGAGAACAGGCAATAAAAAATATATGGCGAAGTCCAAACATATGATTCAAAGATCTAAATCCATAAATTTATTTAAATCCATATATAATATTTTTACAAAAAAATCTGAATTTGTATTATCCTTGGGAAAACCTATGGATGTTTTTGGAAATAATCTTAATTCAAATGGGGACAGTTTGGATTCAAATGGCAAAGTATTAAATATAGATGATTATTTTAAGCGGGAAGGAGAATTGGTGAAAGATACGCAAAGGGATATTGTTTATACAAAATTTTTAGCAAAAAAAATAGCCAAAAGTTATTTGAATTATAATGTAGTATTAAGCAGTCATATCGTTGCATATGTATTTTATCATTGCCTTTTGAAAAAATTGGAAATTGGTGATGTTTTTGATTTGATGAAATACAATGAGAAAGAGGAGAAAATCGAGCTGGATGTAATAATACATGAAACATCAGCTTTGATTTCTGAGCTAAGAGAGATGGAGGAAAGGGAAGAGATCGTATTATCTAAGGAATTTGATCAAGAGGTGGTTGAACTGGTAAAAACGGGAATAAAAAAACTTGGTGTATATCATCGTGAGAATGTATTGCGTATTGTGAAGAATGATTTTGTTATGACGGATAATTTCGGGCTTTTGTATTATTATGCAAACAGGTTATCATTTTTAAAAAACAGATTAGATTGAATTATATAGTATTAGATTTGGAAGCTACTTGTTGGTTGGGCAAACCACCTAATGGAATCAATGAGATTATTGAGATTGGGGCTGTTAAGATCAATGAATATGGAGATGTTTTGGGCTTTTTCTCAAAGTTAATTAAACCAAAGGTAAACCCAAAACTATCAGGATTCTGTAAAAAATTAACAGGGATTAAACAAGAGCAATTGAATGTAGCTGACGGTTTTGTCAAAGTAATAGATGAGTTTAAAGAGTTTATTGGTAGTGATGAAGAAGAATTTGCTTTATTCAGTTGGGGAGATAACGATAAGTCTTATTTAGAGAGCAATTGTAAATTGCATAATATAGATTATGACTGGCTTGAGAGTTTTCACGATATGCACAAAATCTATTTGAATTTTAAGGGTGCTCAAACCAAATCAGGGCTAAAACATATAGTAGAATCTGAGGGTTTTGAATTTGAGGGTGCACAGCATAGTGCATATGTCGATGCGTATAATTTGGGTAAGATTTTTATAAAGTATTTGGATGAATGGATTTAGCTAATCAAGGTTAATTAATGAACAAAATGGAAAATTATTTTAGAAAATTCAGAAATAATATTGTCGGGATAGATAAAGATTTTAAGTCTCCTTTCGGCACAAAAATAATCATATACTCCGACTGGATTGCAAGTGGGAGATTGTATCATCCTATTGAGGCAAAACTTTTGGAAATAGGGGAATTATTGGGCAATACCCACACGGAAACTACAGTAACGGGTAAGACGATGACTCAACTGTACAATTTGGCGAAGAAAAATATCAAAAACCATGTAAATGCATCGCAAGATGATATTTTGATTGCTTCAGGAGCCGGAATGACCGGGGTAGTCAATAAATTTCAAAGGATTTTAGGTCTTAAAGTTCATGAAAAATTTAAACATAAGATATCTTTTGATGAGAAAGAACGGCCAATAGTTTTTATCACTCATATGGAACATCATTCTAATCAAACATCTTGGCTTGAGACGATATGTGATGTAGAATTGATAAATCCCGATGAAAAGGGATATGTAGATATTGAGCATTTTAAGGAACTGCTGGAAAAGTATAAAGACCGTCCTGTCAAGATAGCCTCAATTACCCATTGCTCAAATGTGACAGGAATACAGGTTCCTGTTCACCAAATAGCTAAATTAATACACAAAACCGGAGGCTATTGCTTTGTAGATTATGCTTGTTCAGCTCCTTATACGGATATTGATATGCATCCGGAAGATAAAGAAGAGCGCTTGGACGCTATCTATTTTTCACCCCATAAATTTTTAGGGGGGCCAGGATCATCCGGAGTATTGGTTTTTCATTCATCTTTATATAACAATAAAGTGCCTGATAATCCTGGAGGGGGAACAGTGGATTGGACCAATCCTTGGGGGGATCACAAATATCACGATGATATCGAACTAAAAGAGGATGGGGGAACACCACCTTTTTTACAGACCATAAAAGCTGCTTTGGCAATAAAGCTAAAAGAGGAGATGGGAGTTGAAAATATTATGAAGCGAGAAGAAGAATTGATCGATAGGGTTTGGGATAGGTTTTTGGAAATCAAAAACTTGCATTTGTTAGCTGAAAAAAGCAAAGATAGATTGGGGGTCTTTTCATTTTATATAGACGGATTGCATTATAATCTTGGAGTGAAATTGCTGAATGACAGATTTGGAATCCAAACAAGGGGAGGGTGTTCTTGTGCAGGGACATATGGACATTATCTTCTGAATATAGATGAGAAAAAATCACATGAGATAACCGAAAAAATAAATCAAGGAAAAATATCTTTCAGACCGGGTTGGATAAGAATGTCCATTCATCCGACATTGTCAAATGATGAGGTGGATACGATAATGAGCGCAATTGAAGATTTGGCTCAAAACTTTGAAGAGTGGAGCAAAGACTATAAGTATGATGAAGAAACCAATGAATTTTTTCATAATAAATGCGAAGAAATAAACAGTGATTTGTTATTGGGGTGGTTTGATAATTAATGTCTGCCAGAAAACATTTCAAATTTTATATTGATTCTTATTGTCATCTTTTGACTTTTTTACAAGTGATTGATACAATGGCATCAAATCATTGCAAAAAAAAACTTAATACATGAAATTTTATACAATAGAAACAGGCAATTTTAAACTGGATGGCGGGGCAATGTTTGGCGTAGTACCTAAAACCATGTGGAATAGACTTAATCCGGCAGATGAAAATAATATGTGCACGTGGGCATTGAGATGCTTATTAGTGGAACATGAAGACAGGGTTATTCTTGTAGATACCGGAATGGGAAATAAACAGAGCGATAAATTCAAATCTCACTTTCATCCTCATGGAGATATGGATTTGTATTCTTCTTTGGCTGCCAAAGGCTTTGTTCCCGAGGATATTACAGATGTCATATTGACGCATTTCCATTTTGATCATGTAGGTGGTGCTGTGATATTTGACAGAGACAAAAATCTGATTCCGGCATTTCCAAACGCAAGATATTGGTCAAATAGGAAGCATTTTGATTGGGCGATGCATCCGAATATGAGA
>JALVEE010000330.1 GCA_027008645.1 Saprospiraceae bacterium | reverse complement strand
TGGAAGTTATCAATATCCTGCCCTTCTAAACTGTAATACAGATTATTTTTATCATTGGAAAGTTTCAGAATATTCAAATTGTTTTCATAGTTTGTTATAATTGGAGGCACACAATTCCAATCGGCTTTATCTCCATCGATTTCTATACTCAAATACTGTCTTTTACCGGGATTGGTTTTATTAATTTGAGTAGAGGTCATTTGGGAATATTTATCTCCTGCAACGAATTGAGTCCTGTAGTAGTAAGTTGTATTTTCTTCAAGATTCCTATCGATATAATTGATTTGATCAGCGTTTTTTACTGCAATTGTAGTGAAATTCTCATTGTCGGTTGAACGCAAAATTTTTGTCACTTGATTTTCAGCATCGCAATCTACTGTCCAATATACAATATTATTGTCATTGTATTGACTTATACCTATCGCCTTTGGACCTTCAAAACCGGGATCAATAGCTCCCTCTTTAACAAAATAATCATTTCCCTGATATTTCGGTATGATATCGGTGTTTGTAACTCTGACTATATGACTCAGGCTGTTTTCTCCATATTTTTCAGACCAAATATCTTCATTAGCAAACCTTATTTTATAGTTATTATCAAACATCAATGTAGTTCGCTTATCTCTTAAGCTAAGGAACATTTCATACTCCCCTGCTTCTATATCATTAGGTAATCCCGCAGTGACATTAAGGGATTTGACCTGTCCGATTTCCCATTTCCTTATATCGTCATCGACAGTTAATTTATATGTATTATTTTTTGTAGTATCTCTTAATACAATTTGGAGAATATATTCATTAGTTGGATTAGCCCAACCTTCATTTTTTATATTTAATATAAAATCTACCAGACTTCCCGGCTCTCCGTTTTTCTGTAAATTAGCATTTTGTAAAGCGTACCTATATCCCAATCTATTTTCTATTTCCTCAAAACAACCTTCATTTCTCCATTGGGACAAAACTCCTTGATGATAATCCAGATTGAGAAAAGACCAATGAAGTCTTTCTACTTCTTTCAAGGTATTGTTACAATTCGAGAATGTGCTTTTACTACAAGTCTCCCCGCCAACAATTGTATATTTTGTATTTAATTCCAAAAAGTTTTTTTCTTCTACAATGTCTTGATATGTTCCCCAATCGTCATATCCGGCAACAAAACAATCATTGTGAAAAGCCAATCTTGATTTTTTTGAACCGTCAAATGCTTTTTCTTTTACAATAGCTATAAATTCTTCCTCCTGTTGCATTTGCCTGATAAAAGTGGGCGTTCTTAGCTGAATCATCCTATCTTTTGGTAGTACATTCAGTAATTTATCAACAACAGCACGCCTGTCTTCCCAATTTTTTTCGGTGATATTGCCTGGGGATTGAGAAAAATAATCTGTATAGTACCATTCACCCCAAGTTCCTATAAAACCGGCCTGAAGTGTCAATACAATATCACTATTTTTTTCCAATATATTTTTGAGTTGACCAATATGCATCAGTACTATTTCAGGTCTAGCATCTCCATAAGGAGTAGTCAATGTTTCTGTATAAGCAAATCTCACTATTATCTTGAAACCTGCATTTCTAACATTGTCAAAATCCTTTTGTATATCTCTGAGGAAATCGGCTGAAATGGGTTTGTTTTTAAAATCTTTTAAAATGTAGTTTTTCAATATCAGTCGTACTCCGGATTTTTTATAATCCAATAAATTCTCTTCCG